>JBAPMH010000436.1:0-2303 GCA_049278515.1 Chthoniobacterales bacterium | reverse complement strand
GCCGAAGACGGCGATTGCAAATCGCCGCTCCTTGAGACGCGACCAGCAGCCCGCCGTTGATGGCATTTGAACACGAGGAATTGTTGGAGAGCGCCGCTCCCTGAGGTAAGAATCCTGATGACAAAGTTGCTTCTGCTTTGCGCTGTCTTGGCCGGTCAGACGAATCTCCTTTCCGCAGCCGATGAAAACCTGGCGATCATTGCGGCGACGAAAAGTTACGTGGCCGCGAATTCCGGGATGACGAAAATCTCCGTGACGGTCGAGCAGGTCGCCGACGACTTTGCCCGGGCCAAAGTGACGCCGGAGAATTCGAACGCTGCCGATTCGGCCTGGGTCTTCCTCAGGAAGAAGGATGGAAAATGGGTCGGGCTCACCCTGGGCACTTCGTTTACGACCGAAGATTATCAGCAGCTCGGGATTCCAAACGCTTTGCGCGTTCCGTAGAGCGCGCGCTGTAGGAATCTCGGAATCAACCGCGGATTACGCGGATTGCACGGATGCCAGCAAATGGGATCCGACATTTCTCTTATCCGTGTCATCCGCGTAAATCCGCGGTTCAATTCTTGGGGTTTGCGTCGCTGGTCGAACGACTTTATCGGTCTTTCCCTATGAAGCGCACCTTCCTCTTCGTTGCCGCCGCGGCAATCCTCGCTCCCAATCTAACCTGGTCGGCCGACGACAAACTCGCTTATCCGCAGCCGCCGAAGAGCGGGCAAACCGACGACTATTTCGGGACGAAGGTGGCCGATCCTTACCGTGATCTCGAAAACCTGGACTCCGAGCCGACCAAAAAATGGATCGAGGCGGAGAACAAACTCACCTTCGATTACCTGGCGAAGATTCCGGAGCGGAAGAAAATCAACGAAAAGCTGACCGCGCTCTGGAATTACGAAAAATTCACCGTCCCTTTCCGCGAAGGCGGCCGTTACTTTTTCTCGAAAAACACCGGCCTGCAAAACCAGAACGTCTTGTTTACCGGTGCAACCCTTCCCGGCGAATCCAAGGTGCTCATCGATCCGAACACCCTCTCTGCCGACGGCACCGTTGCGCTCAGTGGCACCAGTGTCACGGATGACGGCAAGTTGCTCGCCTACGGCCTCGCGGTGGCCGGATCGGATTGGGAGGAATGGAAAGTCCGCGACATCGAGACCGGCAAAGACCTGAGCGATGACGTCCAGTGGGTGAAATTCTCGGCGGCGTCGTGGAAAAAGGATGGGAGCGGGTTTTTCTACAGCCGCTACGACACGCCGGCCTCCGCCGAGCAGCTGAAACAAGCGAACTACTTTCACAAACTCTATTTCCACAAGCTCGGCACGGGCCAGTCCGAAGACCAGTTGGTCTACGAACGGAAGGACCATAAGGACTGGAACTTCAACGGCCACGTGACCGAAGACGGCCGGTTTCTCATCATCAACGTCTCGCAAGGGACCGACCCGAAGAACCGGATCTTTTACAAGGACCTCACTAAAACAGACGCGCCGGTGATCGAGCTCCTGAACAAACAGGATGCGGCCTACAGTTTCCTCGGCTGCGACGGGACCACTTTCTGGTTCAGGACGGACCTGGCCGCTCCAAGAAGCCGGATCGTGGCGACTGACATTACCAAGCCGACTGAGATCACGACGGTGGTGCCGGAAGCGCCCGAAACCCTCGAGGACGTGGAAGTCGTCGGCGATCGTTTCATTGCGAGCTACCTCAAGGACGCGCATTCAGCTGTCCGGCTCTTCGGTCTCGCCGGAAAACCGGAAGGCGAAATCAAACTCCCCGGTCTCGGAACCGTGAGTGGATTCCGGGGAAAGCGGAAAGATAACGAGACCTACTATTCTTTTGTTAGCTTCACCGAGCCTTCGACGATTTATCGCTACGATCTGAAAAGCGGGCAAAGCACGGTTCTTTTCCGGCCGAAGGTCGATTTCAAATCGGAGGAATTCACGACCGAGCAGGTTTTCTATTCGAGCAAAGACGGGACGAAGGTGCCAATGTTCCTGACTTACCGGAAAGGGCTCGAGAAAAACGCGAGCAATCCCACCCTGCTTTACGGCTACGGCGGGTTCAACGTCTCGATCACGCCATCCTTTTCGCCGGGTGTCGCCACCTGGCTGCAAATGGGCGGCGTTTATGCCGTGGCGACCCTGCGTGGCGGCGGTGAATACGGTGAAGACTGGCATCTCGCCGGGACCAAGCTACGGAAGCAAAACGTGTTCGACGATTTCATCGCGGCGGGCGAATGGCTGATCGCCAACAAGTACACTTCCACGCCGAAGCTCGCGATCAGCGGACGCAGCAATGGCGGTCTGCTGATC
>JBAPMH010000435.1:0-2585 GCA_049278515.1 Chthoniobacterales bacterium | reverse complement strand
GTCATCCTGAGCGGAGCGAAGCGAAGTCGAAGGACCCCGTCGTGGTCAGGGCGAAGTGGATCGCAGTTCGACGGAGAACCCGCAGGAGCTTAAGCCTCGCGGCGAGACGGGTGTCGTTCGATGTTCGACGGGGTCCCTCGACAGGCTCGGGATGACGACCTGGCCTAACGAATGATGCCGCGTTCGCTCTTCTCGATAAACTCGACGATCTGATCAATCTCGACGCTCGACGGAAGTTCCTGCCGGATCGCTTCGATGGCCTGCCGGGTGTTGTACTTCGACCGATAAATAAAACGAAATGCTTCCTTGATCCATTTGACGCTCTCGGCCGGAAAGCCGCTTCGTTCCAGGCCGACCAGATTGATGCCCCGCACCTTGGCCGGGTTTCCATCCGCGATCATGAAGGGCGGAATGTCCTGCACGATTTTCGAACAACCCCCTGTGATCGCGTAGCGTCCGATCCGGCAAAATTGGTGCACGGCCGTCAACCCGCCGATGATCGCGTGATCTCCGACCTGGACATGGCCGGCCAGCGTTCCGTTGTTTGAAAAGACCACGGCGTCGCCGACGGTGCAATCGTGGCCGATGTGGCTGTAAGCGAGAAAATTTCCGCGATGTCCGATGCGCGTTTTGCCTGCCGCCGTCGTGCTCCGATTCACGGTGACGAACTCGCGAAAACAATTCTCATCGCCGATTTCGAGATAGGTCGGTTCTCCCTGGTATTTCAGGTCCTGGGTTTGCTGGCCGATCGAGCAGTAAGCGTAAAATTTGTTCCGCGCTCCGGCGGTCATCGGGCCGCAGACAGTAACGTGGTGTTGGAGCCAGCATTCCGGACCGAGGACGACCCCGGCCTCGACGATGCAATAGGGACCAATAATCGTGCCGGCGCCGATCTCCGCCTTCGCATCCACGATGGCGGTCCGATGGATCTGCACGTCGCTCATTGATCCAACAGCCTCAGCATAAGCTCGCATTCGGATACCACGGCGTCGTTGACGGAGCAGCTGCACTTCAATCGCGCCAGTTGTTTGCCGCGTGTTTTCGTTAATTCCGCGGAGATGAAGAGGGTGTCCCCGGGGAAAACAGGTTTCCGGAACTTCACTCCGTCGGCGCTCACGAAATAGCCGAGTCGTCCGGAGCTGCTCTTGGTGAGTTTCAACATCAGGACGCTGGCGACCTGCGCCATCGCTTCGACCTGGAGGACGCCGGGCATGACGGGGTGACCCGGAAAATGACCGGCGAAGAAAGGCTCGTTAATCGAGACCGATTTCACGCCGATGCATTTGGTTTCACCCTCGAACCGCGCGATCCGGTCCACCATCAGAAAGGGATAACGATGCGGAAGAAGCTCCATGATCCCGTTGATATCGAGACCGCCTTCTCCGGCCGGGAAAGTGTGCGGTTGCAAAACGGGCGCGGAACGCGCCAGCTCGCGAGCGAGGGCGCGGACCAGCTCCGCGTTGGCGCCGTGCCCGGGTTTGACCGCGATCACATGGCCGCGAATGCGCTGCCCGAGCAGCGCCAGGTCGCCCACGATATCGAGAATTTTGTGGCGGACGAATTCATCGGGAAACCGCAGAGGTTCCTTGCTCAGGACGGCGTCACCGCGGACGACAATGGCGTTTTCGAGGCTGCCCCCCTTGATCAGGTTCTTGTCCATGAGCCCCTGGACGTCTTCGTAAAACACGAACGTCCGCGCCGGCGCGATCTCCCGCTCGAAGATCGCGGGGGTAATTTCGGTGGAAAGAAATTGGGTGAACTGCCCGTCCGGCCCGGCTTGCGTGCAGGAAATGCGGAATTTTGGATCGGGGAGCACGACGAGGAGCGATCCGTTTTTCATCTCGATATGGATCGGCTCGCGCACTTCGAAAACCCGCCGGGGAGTCTCCTGCTCGAGCAGGCCGGCTTTTTTGATCAGCTCGACGTAGGGCCGGGCGCTGCCATCCCCGATGGGGGGCTCGTTGGCGTCCATCTCGACCACGGCGTTATCGACTCCCATGGCCGCGAGGGCCGAGAGAATGTGTTCGACGGTGTGAACCCGCATCGAGCCTTCCCCGATGGTGGTGGCGCGCTCGACCGTTTTCAGGTTTGCGATCGTCGCGTCGATCGTCGGTTCTTCCTCCAGATCTTTGCGTTTGAACTTAATGCCGGAATCGACCGGGGCCGGCTGCAGTTTGAGCATGACCTTTTCCCCGGTATGCAACGACGTGCCGCTGACGCTGGCGCTCCGGGCGAGAGTTTGCTGAAGCTCGGAAGACATTAGGGGCTTAAGTAACAAAGATTGTGGGCGGTGACTAGGAAGCATTAAGGAGGGAGAGGTCGCCGGCCCCGGGGCGATAGCGTTGCTTTCGAAGCGCTGAAGCCGTTCCCCCAAATGAAGGGAGGCGGAGACGGCACGCTCTTCGTGAAGGCGCGGCACATGCTTAACCCAAGCCGCGCCGAGTCCCGCTCCAGCCCACGCAACATGCTCACGTCCAGATACGAACCGTGCCGCCTCGTCCCAGGAACGAAACGCCTCCATCATTGGATCAAGAAGGCAGCGCTGCCGTTGCTGTTTCTCGTTCTAAGTACGGCAGTCCGGGGAC
>JBAPMH010000434.1:0-7170 GCA_049278515.1 Chthoniobacterales bacterium | reverse complement strand
CACGAGATGGAGCCAGACTCAGGATAACCAGAAGGATGGAGGCGAATGAGGCGAGGATGGTATTGCGGTGAAGCATAATTTGAATGGGGTCGTTGAGTTAGTTCTCGTTGGGTCACGCAACTGCTGGATGGTTTGGCGTTTCGTGTAAAGACAATTCCAAATCAGGCGGCATCTCGAGAGCTGACCCGCTGGACCGGCTCGCCGCCTTATTGCGAACGTTTGGAGCGAACAAAGAAATACCCTGCGCCCAGGAATGCCATGGCTCCGGATCCGGCCAGGACAACGCGGGCCAGCCCCGGCCCGCAAAGAAAACCAAAGAGCATTCCCAGTAATCCGAGACTGCACCCCATGAAGAGCGTCCCCTTCGTTGGCTCCTGGCCAGTCATCCTGGAGAGCGAACGGATCACTGGCACGACCGCCACGGCCGCGGCCACCGCGACGAAGGAGAAAAGCGGCGAACCTTTGCCCATCACCGCGATCGACGACATCAACGCCACCGCCGCGCAACCGCCCAGGAGCAGGAAAAGAATTAAGAGGGCGACAGCGGAATTGAGCCGGAAAAGAATCGAATCGAGCCAGGGCTCTCTTTTCGCGGGTATCATTGCGTTCAAAGGAAGAAGCGACGCTCTCTGTCGGAAAATGGCGAGTTGATCTTCGAAAGGAGAACTGCTCAGACAACCCATCGCACGTCGTCGGCTTTAGGACAGGGTAGACTTTCCACGCCCGGTCCCAAAGCCTGCCCACCGCCATGAGTGCGACCGACCGATTGTGAGAGGCTTCGTAAAAGAGGGCCCTAAACCCCTCCGATCGCAATCTTGACGGCTTAAAGCCGTCAAGATTCAGAGCAGCTTTTTGGCTGTAGCCGCGGCCCGGCCGCTGCCGGATCGCCGCACCAACAGGTCCGCCCGCCCGCCTGCGACTCGTCACACGTTCGCCATCGGACGAACCGGCCGTGGCGGGTCACTCGTCACATGTCACTTTCTCTATCTATTACTACCCGGTCATCGCCCGAAGGAAAACAATCAGGACGCCGATGGTGACGATGGCGAGCGGTGCGCGCGCGAGAAACTTCGTCGTCCCGTCGAGACTTTGGCCGTGCCGCGATCGCATGAAAGCGATGAGCGCCAGCACAAGCCCGACGGAGTAACAGATCAGCATCACGGTAAGAGCCGTCGATCCCGCAGCCGCGGGACCGCCAATCCCAGAGGTCCCGAACAACAATCCGAGCCCGAGAAAAAGAAACGACGCCAGCCCGAGTTTGCGGAGATGATTCATGCCGCCCTTGGTTACGCGATGCTCGCTATCCGGGCAAATTCCTAGAGATGCCGAGCTGCGAACACAAACGCCCGACCCGGCGTGATCCTCACTCACTTCGAGGAGAGGGCGGCACGCCCGATACGTTCATTCTGCATGGGTGAACAAACGATGACCGACAGACTACAAACTCACTTCGCTCGCTACAAACCGAGCGCTTGGACAGGGAAACGCTAAATCACTGTCGCCCTTCGCGCTCGGGAGGATTGAAATTGTGGCGAGCCGTCCACAAAATGCCGAGATTCACAGACTGACCCCCGTCTGACTTTCTGACCCTCGTCTGATTCCCCATCAGCGCGAACGGGAGTTAAATTCGACAAATCGCCGATGCCACCCGCCGGCTAGCCTTCTATCCGGTGGAAAGCCGGCACCTTTTAAATAAAATTGTCGATGCTGGAGTCGGTCACCGCACTTGCTCTGGCAATGCTGAAGCTGTCGTCAAAGTGGACGAGCAACATTTCAATAAATCGGCCGTGGTAAACGCCGTAAATGAGCTTGCTCATTGCGACCCCTTGCTGACCCACAAGTCCGAACCGCAAAGTCCCAGCTTCCATTTTGGGGCGCAACCACGCGCGGTTCTTCCATTGCGAGGGGGTATGCGTAAAGTCGCCAGCATCATCGTACGTCCACGTCTCGACATGTTTCTCGTCGATCGCCTTCTTAATAGCCGTCAATAATGCGTTGGGGGACGCAGTCTGGATTGTGAGCGCCATGATATTTTGAATTACGGGCACTCAGGCAGACTCAGCAGGTTATCTGGCTGAGCCCCATCGGCCACGGTTTTCAGGTATTTGTGTCCGTAAGCGCTGGTCGCGACGATCACATCTACAGTCCGGCCCTGCTGAGACACGTAGAATGCCCACTTTCCGTTCTCGATCCCGATGATCGCGTCCGGCTGGGTGAGTTTCCACCGAGTCCCATCTGCGTTCACGCCGCCTACGTGACTAATCCGTTCGTGCGGGTTGTACCTGTCTGTCCTATTAATGCAGCGGATTTCAATTCTTGTTGCCATTTTTGGTTCCTCCTGTTTTTGGTGGGAGCAACCTGCCCGCTGCAAAACGCCCGTCGAAGGTGGAAATTACATGGCCCATGACTTGGCAGTCATGGTGAAATCTTTGTCGGAAGCTTGAGGAACTTTACTAGGCAGTCTCGAATCGCCGTTGTGCGCGGACGAAGTTGCGCCGAGCGCGGGTTCCATACGAGACAGATTTCGCGTGTTTGCGATTCGAGCGGTGCCGTCGAGATCATCGCGAAACGGTCAGAGTCGAGCTCGTCGACAGCAATCGTTGGCAATATCGCTGCGTAACGCTCGGATCGAAGCGCGCGCGCTGCTTGCGGGAAAGTTGAACAACAAAGAGAAAATCTCAGCGGCAGTTTGTGCTTTCGCGCCTGTTTTAGGAGGGTTGAGCGAAAACGGCCTTCGCCGGCGATCGTAGTCAGAGGAACCTTTGAAAGCACTTCATTCAACGTCGGCGGTTTGGTGCCACTGAGCAGTCGACGTGGAACGAACAACGCGTAGGCCTCCAATCCGAGTGACTGGCACTCTAGGCCTGGCGAGACGGCGTCCTTCCGGACAAGTCCAAAGTCCAACCGAAAATCGCTAACGCGATCGACGATCTCCAACGTAGGGAGACCGTACACATTGAGGCCGACCTTTGGGAGGGCGCTTTGCAAAGCTCCAATATTGGGAAACAGCAGCCATTGGAGCAGTGAGTCACCGGCTCCAATTGAGAATGTCTGGGGTACTGCTTTACAATCGACAGCGAAGTCTTCCAGCTCCCACAATATTTCTCGCGCAGTTTTGGCAAGACGTTTACCGGCTGTCGTGAGAACCACTCCCTTGCTGTGGCGCTTCATTAGCTCCACGCCGAAAAACGTTTCAAGGTCCTTAATTTGACGGCTGAATTGGCTCTGGCGGCTTGCACTCTTTAGGGCGGCTTTGCTCACTCCGGCAGCGTCAGCGACCATGCAGAAGCTACGTAGCCGCTCCAGGCTTAGGCCGCCTTCAGCAAAGAGACTATCGAACATAAGGGGGAACCATGATGATGTTAGCGCGATCGAACAGGTGACTGAAAATCGTCCAGAAACTCCGAGGCTGGCTTGACCCCTGTTACCATGAGAAAATCCCTAGCACGCGTACACGCGACGTAAAGTAAATGGCGCTCACTATCATAGACTTCTTGGAGGTCCGCGTCATCGCCGATACTGGCAATCCGATCTTGTGAGGGAAGCACCTCATCGTCGCACGCCATCACTGCTACCGCTCGAAATTCCAAACCTTTTGCTAGATGCATCGTGCAAATCGACGAATTACTGCCGACGGGCTCTACTTTCGCATCGAGGATTTTATAGGGGAGAGCAGCTTTATTCGCGGCCGATTCCGCTCGGGGAATTTGCGCGGCGGACCGGACAAAAATCGCGAATTCGGATGGTACGACGCCTTCTTTTTGGCGTTCGGATATCCACTCCGCAACACGATCAATCTCTTCCTGCTCGGTTTTCAACAATCTTACCGTGGGCGGCGGGCCATTGAACACGGAGATGGTGCTGCTTCTGTCGTGAAGAATTCCGTCGAGATCAGAGATTTCATTGCCGAGCAATCGATCCGATTGACCTCGAATTTGATGAGAGGTGCGATAGTTGACGTTGAGGCTGTGTGAGCGGCCACGAATATCGACACCAAGTTCCAGCCAGGAAAACGGTTGTTGAAAAATCCGTTGCCCCAGATCACCTGCGAAAAAGAGGGCGTTTGGACGATCGGCTCCCAGAGCCGCAAAAAATCGGAGGTGCGCCACAGTTAGATCTTGTGCTTCGTCGACTATGGCGAAATCGAAGGGAGGATGCTTAGCTTCCTTCATTTCCGCCGCTAACTTGGTGAAGAGTTCGGACGTTGTAATCAAGCCGCGATGGGACAACGTCTCTTTCACGCGCTCAAAAATCGACCAGAGAATTTCCTGCTGCTTCTTCGGAATTTTTGTTTTGCGCCCAAGCCGGCTGACGTTTTGATACGCTTCAAGCGAATCGAGTTGCCAGGCGTCGACGATTTGTTCCCATTCAGTAGTTAGGAAACGATCCCGGAATTTGTGGTCCGCCACTTCGGCGGAAGCGTTTCGGATTGCATCTGAAACGTCGATTTTCGTTGCGAGCTTGGGCTGGCCAAAGCGGGATTGATACAGGCGAAGCCCGAGCGCGTCGAGCGAGTGAAGATCGATTCGTTCTCCCAGTCTCGGATCATTCGAGATTAGTCTTCGAAGCTTGGAGCTAAGTGCACTCGCCAATGTCTCCGAAAATGTAGTGAGCAGAACGCGGGACTGCGGATGCGCACGCGCGAGGAAAACCGCGCGGTGCAAGGCGACAATTGTTTTGCCCGTGCCAGCGGAACCTGCGACCCGAGCAGGACCGGCATAATGGCGCCGGCTGATCTCGCGCTGGACCGGATGAAGGAAGATCGACCACTTGTCCCATGGGTATTCCAACGCTCGGGTTAGTTCTTCGACGTTGTCCATCATGCGGAAACGGCGTTGGGCATCCGGATGTTCGAATGGTTCCGCCTCCGTAATCGGACGCGGTTTGGGTTTTCCGCCGGTTGCTAGTTCAAGGAGTGCTTCTGCGGCTTCGGCAGGCAAATGCTCTGTAATAGCAAGGAGACTGTCCTCTTCCGCGTCCCGAACGTCTTTCAGCCACTCTGCGGGTACGCCGTAGCCTAAAAGTATCTCGTCAGACAACATCGCGAACAGCCTCGGCTTTCCTGCCATGGGCAGCGGCTCTTGAATGTAGACGGGAACTACAATCTCTTGAACGCGTTCTCGGATTTCGACAAATTGGGCGGCCCCGGTCTTTGGGTGCGTCTCAAGCTTTCGCCGTTCCGCCCAGGCATACGCATCATCGTGATGTCCAACATAACAAAGGAGGAGACTTTCCTTAGTTCGATGGATGATGAGGCGAACATCGCGACCAACGCGAGCGGACCAGAAGTTCTTATCCTTCGCACTATCTATCCGATGGAGCGCCATTCCCGGATTGACCGGGTCCATTTGAAGATCAACGACCGTTACTTTTGCATTCTTCTGCTCGTCAGCGGTGAGCTTGACTAGGCTATCAGTGAATGTGGCAGCGATTAGAAACTCCATTGGCCTAGTGCGTAATCCAGACTCAAAACCGCCTACCTGACGCTCCGTTGAAGATTGATAAAAGGTCAGAGAATTGTCACGCGCCAACCATCGGCCACGCGTTCGACGTGTTTGTCCGCCTCCGCAGCCACCGGGTCACATATCATATGAGAAATGGAGGGCTTTTCGAGCGTGTTGATAACGCGATAAATCCAATAAGTTTCCCGCTGTTTCTCGGCTGTACCCCACTCAGTTCCGCTCATGAAGAACGTTTGGCCGTTTCCGATAGTCGCTTTAACTTCAATAAATCGATCGGAGCCGTCAATTTCATACGATTTGATATCGTAGCCTCGTCCAATCGCCTTTCGGCTGACCCAGTTGACGTTGCTTGCTAATTCATTTTTGCCGGCCTTTTTCAAGCGTCTTTGCTCGTGCTGATAAACAAAGGATTCGCCAGCGTCACCGACTTCTCGGCGCTTTTTTAGCAATAGTTCAAGTTCCTCCGGCGTTACGTCACGGATCTTCTTTTCTTCTTCATTTTCAATCGCTTCAACGAAAGCCTTTCGTACCTTTCGCGGCTTGGCGCGACTGTCGGTCGTGTGGACAAAAACGAAATGATCGCCCTCACAACAATCGTCTCCAAGCGTCAATCTCTGAGATACAGCGCGGCGTCTAACGCGACCCGAGAACAGACCATCTCCGCGATACTGCCCCTCATGGATCAGCTCGTGATTGAACAGGTACTCGCTTAAGCGAGCCGGGCGGTAAATCGCTTGATATTCCAGTCCAAAGCTTCGCGTTCGGTGCGGTCGAATCAACACGGCATCAGTCGTGGCAGCCGCTAGGCTGATGGGGTCTACTGACGTCGATGCATTGTGAGTTTCTCCGCCAAGCGTAATTCGCCGAGGATCTAATCCCACATATGCATCCGTGGCATCATCGTAGCCGAGAATGATGTCTGTCCATTTTCGCTTTCTCGCCAAGCCACCAGCTACCGTATTTGTAATCTCGATCCGCTGCTGGTGGCTGCGGTGTTCCTCGCCCCGGCCGCTCACTTTATAGCCGGAGATCCGGAACCGAAGGCTGCCACGTGGTACTCGTAACTCGATCAGTTGCAAGTTCCGGGAAATTTGTCGATTCGCCGGAAAACTTGCGGGCACCCAACCAGCGGCAACCAAATCGTAGATGATTCGGATTATGTGGTTGGAATTACGGGGAGAAATATCGACGGAAACCATTGATCGTTCTCAAAAGGGTTAACTGCTACGTTTGATGACTAAGATTGCGGGACAGGATTTATGCGGCGCTGTGCTAGATTTTGAAAACCTTCATCACCTCATCGCCAAGGTGATTAATCACCTTTACCGCGATTCGGCCGGATTTCGGCTTGTCGAAGGGACGAGAACTGTCGCTGTGGAGAGTCTGCCAAGCTTCCTGATTGATCTCCGCTTTCAGGGTTGTTTTTAGCGAGCTGTAGGGATCGTTGGCGCCGAGGAAATAGGCGTGGCGAACGAAGAAGCTTTCTTCGTTGTAATCGGTGTCGATGAACCAACAGGCGATGCCATCGGCGCCGTCGCTCACAACTTCGCCGGTTTGGGGTTTGAAGACGTCCACACCGTTTACTTTGACGCGCAATTTGCCGTCTTTTTCGGGCACGATAGTGATGTCGGGTTCGCCGAAGATTACGAAGAGATTGCCTTTGCCGGTATTCTTGAGGTCGTCCGACATGTGGAGGTCTGCGTTCATG
>JBAPMH010000433.1:0-1920 GCA_049278515.1 Chthoniobacterales bacterium | reverse complement strand
GATCTCGGTCGCGTACGTGACGGCGAACTTCTTCAACGTGATCGGTCTCGCGCCACAGCTCGGCCGGACGTTTACCGAAGACGAAGACAAACCGGGCGCGCCGTCGCTGGCCGTCATCAGCGACCGGCTGTGGGACCGGGTTTTTCATCGCGACCCGAACATCGTCGGACGTCCAATGGAGTTTCACGGCCAACCGATCACCGTCATCGGGGTGATGCCGCGCGAGATGGATTCACCGCACAACGTCGACGCCTGGTTTGCCGTGATGCGCCGCGCCGCGAACCCCGGATGGCAGAACCGCGCGAATCACCCCGGGTTTTTCGGCTGGGGGCGGCTCAAGGAGGGCGTCACCGTCGAGCAAGCGCGCGGTGAGATAAAGGCGCTCGCGAGCCGGATCGAAAAACTTTATCCGGCGACCAATGCGAACGTCGGCGCCGAAGTCCGCCCGCTTCTCGACAATCTTCTCGGCAATTATCGGACGAGCCTCGCCCTGCTTCTGGGCGCGGTCGCCGTGGTTTTGCTCATCGCCTGCGCGAACTTAGCGAATCTCCTGGCCGTGCGTGGGGCCGCACGCGCCCGGGAGTTTGCGGTTCGCGCGGCGATGGGTGCCGGGCGCGGCCAGATCATCCGCCAGCTATTGCTCGAGAGTTTTGTCATCGCGCTAATTGGCGGCGCCCTCGGACTGGTTATTGCGACCTGGGGACGCGACGCGCTGGTGGCGTTCGCTCCCGTGGGCGCGCCGCGTTTTGAAGGGATCGGCTTCAACTGGCGGGTCCTGGGATTCACCTTCCTCCTGGCAACCCTCACTACCCTTTTATTCGGCCTTTGGCCCGCGTGGCAGGCCGCGCGGACCGACATCAACGTTGCGCTCCAGGCCGGTTCGTTCGGAAGTTCGGAAACGAAAGCCGCGCGCCGGAGCCGCGATTGGCTTGTGATTGTCGAGGTGGCGTTGACGTTGTTGCTCCTGAGCGCGGCTGGCCTCGTCCTGAAGAGCTTCGCGAAAATGCAGTCGACCCGGCTTGGGTTCGAGCCGCAGGACATGCTCACGGCCCGGATCGAACTTCCGTTCACTAAATACACGGAGCTGCCGCCGATCCTCAATTTCACGAACTCTTTGCTCGATGAAGTCCGCAAGCTGCCGGGCGTGCAGAACGCGACGCTCTCCGCGAACCCGCCCGTGGTCAGCGGCTGGCAAATCAATTTCCAGCCCGAAGGCGCGCCGCCGACCGATCCCAGCCAGCAACCGTCGGCCGACTACGAAGTCATTCAGGGCGATTATTTCGCCACCTTCAAAACGAATCTGATTCGCGGCCGGACTTTCAACGAACGCGACCGCATCGATTCGCCGCCCGTCGTCATTATCGACCAGCTCCTGGCCGACACGACGTTCAAGGGACAGGACCCGCTCGGCAAAAGACTGATGGTCGATTCGGAATCGGACGTGGTCGATGGCGGTGCGAAGCTTTACGAAATTGTCGGCGTTGTGCCGCATCTGAAGTTCCGCGGCTACGACGACGCAACTCCGACCCCGGCGCTTTTCCTTCCGGAATCCCAGGTGGGCCGGACGAATCTAACTTTGTTCGTCCGGAGCTCGGGCAATGTGAAACGACTTGAGAAGCCGATTCGCGAAATCGTGACGCGGCTCGATCCCACCCAGCCGGTCTACGACGTCCGGACGATGGAAGAGCGCGTCGCCGAAACGTGGGCAACGCAGCGGTTGCTCACCTTCCTGCTCACGATCTTTGCCGGACTTGCTTTGCTTCTCGCCGCGGTAGGGTTGTATGGCGTGCTCGCTTACAGCGCCGCGCGGCGGTTGCGTGAGATCGCAGTGCGCCTCGCGCTCGGCGCGCGTCCCGGGCCTATCCGCGGATTGGTGATGGGCCACGGCCTGCGCATATTTGGCGTGGGTATCGGCGTCGG
>JBAPMH010000432.1:0-3266 GCA_049278515.1 Chthoniobacterales bacterium | reverse complement strand
TTTTTCAAACGCCGAAGCAGTTCGATGCTGAAGTTGCTCGGCGTTGGTGGCCTCATCCTGATCATGCTCATTCCGCTGCTCATGATCGAAGGCGTCCTGAGCGATCGACTCGCCCGGAGAAATGAAGCGGTCAACGATATCACCTCATCGTGGGGAAAAGAGCAGAGCATCATCGGGCCGGTTCTGGTGGTCCCTTATCTTAATCACGGGACGGTGGTTCGTTCGGTGACCTTGCCGGATGGCCGCGTCGAAACGCGCGAAGTGGCGGAAACAACGGTAGCGTTCGCCTATTTCCTGCCCGACACCCTGGAGGTTGGCGGGGATCTGCAAAACCAGACGCTCCATCGCGGAATTTACGAGGCCGCCGTTTTCCGCGGAACGGTCAAGCTTTCCGGCCAATTTCCCGCGCCCGATATGGGCGCACTCAAGATCGATCCGAAAGACGTGCTCTGGAAGGAGGCCGCCGTGACTCTCGCGGTAAGCGACCTGCGCGGCACCCGGGAGAGCCTCCTGCTCGACTGGGGCGGAAAGAAGATCCAGTTGCAGCCGGGTTCGCAGCTGCCCGGCTACACGACCGGCATCACCGCCCAGCTCGGGAACGACCAGCCGATCGCGGCGCCCACTGCCTTTTCAATCGCGCTCGATCTGAACGGAAGCAGTGGGATTTACTTCGCGCCCTTCGGCATCCAGAACGTCGTTTCGCTTAAATCGAACTGGCCGGACCCGGGATTTCGCGGGGCGTTTCTGCCCGCGGAGCGGAATGTGCGAACAGACGGCTTCGACGCCACCTGGAAGGTTTCGTATTATGGCCGCGATTATCCGCAGCGTTGGACAAGCCGCTCGGGCAACGAACGATTCAACACCACTGCGGTCAGCAATTCACTCTTCGGCGCGCAATTTCTGAGCGTGCTCGACGCCTACCGCTACGTCGAACGCTCGATCAAATATGGCGTTCTCTTCTTCGTCCTCGTCTTCACGACCTTTTTCCTCTTTGAAATCACGGCACGCCAGAAAATCCATCCGCTCCAATATCTCATGGTGGGCGCCGCGCTCTGCCTCTTTTATCTTGCGCTGCTTTCGGCCTCCGAGTTTATCGGGTTCACCGCCTCCTACATTATCGCCACCCTCACCGCGACCGGGTTGATCACCTGGTATTGCAGCTATTTCCTGGGCGGCGGCGCGCGCACCCTGATCATCGGCGGCGGGTTGATTGGTGTTTACACGTTTCTTTACATCACCCTGCGCCAGCAAGACTACGCTTTGCTCATGGGAACCATCGCGCTCTTTGTCCTGCTCGCGATTGTGATGTGGGTGACGCGCAAGATCGATTGGTACGCCCGCGATACCGACTAGCGACGGGGACGAGACCAAAGTCGCGGAACAACGAGGGCGTGGTCATCGAGCCTCGTTCAAGCGGCCTTGTGTGATTCTGTCTGCGACTGGGAGGTCCCTCGGCGCGCTTCGCCAGCCTCGGGATGACACGCAACCAGACATCGATCTGTTTTTGTGCGGGTCATCCCGAGCCGCGCAGACGGCGAGGGACCTCTCAGTTGCAATTTCGATTACCCAAGCAAGGCGTATCGTCACCATCCGGAACGGCAGGGTGTTTCCGATGACAACGCCTGAATTCCGTCCTTGAATTTCTTGCGCGTTAACCGGTCACTAAACCGTGCCGAACAAGGACGACGCCGATTATGTGCTCGGAACTCACGACGAAGAAGTCGCGCGGCTTGGCCTGCAGCATCGCGTGTGGCGACCGGTAGCGTCCGATTGCTGGCGTCGCGCCGGGATCACGATCGGATCGCGCGTCCTCGATGTCGGCGCCGGACCCGGCTACGCGACCGTCGACCTCGCGGAAATTGTCGGCCCCACCGGCGAAGTCCTCGCAGTCGAGCGCTCCACCCGGTTCCTCGAAGTGGCGAGGCGCGTCTGTGCAGCGCGCGGTTTGGCGCAGGTCCGCTTTCAAGAAGCCGACCTGGTCGAGACCGAAATCGGCCCGCTGAACTTCGATTTCGCCTGGTGCCGCTGGGTCGCGTCCTTCGTGGCTTCGCCCCCAAAATTAATCGCGAACATTGCCGGCGCTTTGCGAAGCGGCGGCGTGGCGATGTTCCATGAATACAGCCATTACGAAACGTTTCAGTTCGCTCCCCGCCGTGCCGCCCTGGAGGAGTTTTCCGAAAAAGTGATGACGAGCTGGAAGGCTGCCGGCGGCGAACCCAATGTGGCGGTTGAATTTCCCGCGCTCCTCCACGACGCCGGCCTTGAAATAATCGAGGCGCATCCGCGCGTCGTCACCATTTCGCCGGCGAGCTACGTCTGGCAATGGCCGGCGAGTTTCATCGAGATCAATCTCGCCCGCTTGCGCGAGCTCGGTCACGCGACCGAGGAATGGACGGAGTCCGTCCGCCGCGAATTCAAGGAAGCGGAAGCCGACCCGCGAACGCTTTTCACGACGCCGCTCTTTCTCGAAATCATCGCGCGACGCCGCTGACCCTCGGGTTAAGCTTGCCAGGGGCCCGAATGATCAAGAGTCTTGGCGCTTCGGATGAATAAGCGATCGCTGCTCTACAGCTTTCTCATCGCGCTCGCGCTCACGTTCCTCGGAATTTTCTTTTTTGATAAACCGGTAGCCGCTTTCGTGCACCAAATCGGCGGCCAGCAATCGTCCATTTTGAACGAAGGAACCTCCGGGCTCGAATTGGCTTCCGGTTACTCTATCAGCAAATTTTTCCTGGGTTTTCTGCTCCTGGGAGCGGGCGCGCTCCTGTTCATCTCGAAATCGACCCGGCGCCTTGCCTGGATGCTTGTTTTCGTCGGCTGCACGCATCTGGTCTGTCGCGTGACGGCCGGGGTGTTAAAGGAGGTGTTCGAGCGACTGCGTCCTTTCGAGGTGATCCGGGCGGGAGACTGGGACTGGAAATTTTTTAGCGGGCACGGCAACTCCTTTCCCTCCGGCCATTCCGTCCACTTTTGGGGACTGTTCTTCCCGCTCGCCTTTCTTTTTCCCCGCTATCGCATCCCGTTGGCGATCGCTCCACTCTTCATGATGGTGGCAAGGGTGGGCGTGAACGATCATTGGTGCAGCGATGTCATTGCCTCGGTCGCGCTTGCCGCACTGTTCACGCTGGTTTTCGTCTGGGCATTTAGGATGAAACCGCCCCAAAGCGCGCCCTCCGAAGCCGACCCCGGGGTTGACGAAAGCTCGCCCAATCCGCTATGACGATCCGCAGGAGTCAATGATCGCCATTTCCTATCGCCGGCAGGAC
>JBAPMH010000431.1:0-5722 GCA_049278515.1 Chthoniobacterales bacterium | reverse complement strand
CCCTAAGCGCGCATGCTTTTCGTCGAATTTCGTTTCTTCTGGTTTTTCCTCGCGGTCTTCGCCGTTTATTGGTCGCTGCGCGAAAACCGGACGCGCAAAATCTGGCTGCTCCTCTGCAGCTATTTCTTCTACGCCTGTTGGAACTGGAAATTTCTTTTCCTCATCATGGCGTCGAGCGCGCTCGATTACTTCGTCGGCCTGATGATGACGCGGTCCAGGAATCCGGGAACGCGGCGCGGGTGGCTCATCATGAGTCTGTGCGCCAACCTCGGCACCATCGCGTTCTTCAAGTATTACAACTTCTTCGTCACCTCGGCGGCAGCGTTGCTCGATTGGCTCGGGCTTCCGGCCAACCTGCACACTTTGGAGATCGTTATCCCGGTGGGCGTGAGCTTCTACACGTTCCACTCGATGAGCTACACGATCGACGTCTATCGCGGGAAACTGAAACCGGTCTCCAGCATCCTCGATCTCGCCTGTTTCATCGGGTTTTTCCCCCAGATGGTCGCCGGCCCGATCGTGCGCGCCTCCCAGTTTCTCCCCCAACTGCGAAGCACTCGCCGGTTTGCGGACGTCGACACCCGCGGCGCACTCGTCCTGTTTCTCACCGGCTTCATCAAGAAAGCGTGCATCGCGGATGGGGTGGCGCCGTTTGTCGATCGCTATTTCGAGGCGCCGGCGAATTTCACCGCGGCCAGCGCCTGGGTGGGGGTGCTCTTCTACGCGATCCAGATCTACTGCGATTTTTCCGGCTACACCGACATGGCGATCGCCTCGGCGGGATTGCTCGGTTACGAGTTGCCGGTCAATTTCCGGTTTCCGTATTTCGCGCGAAACATCTCGGACTTCTGGCATCGCTGGCACATCAGCCTCTCGAGCTGGTTGCGCGATTACCTCTACATTTCTCTCGGCGGAAATCGCGGGCCGCGCTGGTTTGTTTATCGCAACATCATGATCACGATGTTGCTCGGCGGCCTCTGGCACGGCGGCGCCTGGACTTTTGTCATCTGGGGCGGGTTGCATGGCCTGGCCCTGGTCGTGCACCGCGCGTGGAGCAAACGGAGGGACGTGCTTCCGCACGCTCAGGACATGCAGAAGCATGTCCCTCCGGAAGGTCCGCAATCAGTCTGGGGCTGGCTGGCCTGGGCTGGGACGATTTATTGGGTCTGCCTGGCGTGGATATGTTTTCGGGCGGTCGACCTTCAGCATGCCTTTCCGGCGTTGCGCAGCTTTATCCTGTTGCGGAGCCCGGGTTCGGAGGAGCTGGGCACATGGATGCTTTGGATCGTTGTGGTGCTGGCCTTCGTGCATTGGCTGAACTCGCGCGGCGTTTTCTCGAAATGGTGGCGCCGTCTCCCTCCTCCGGCCTTTGCCGCGGGATACGGTTGCGCGTTTGCGGTCGTGCTCTTATTTATCCCGCCGCACTACGCGCCGTTCATTTACTTCCAGTTCTAAGTTGAGTAATGACTGCTGAGGTATTCTGAATCCTATGAGAAAGAAAATCGTCGCCGCGAATTGGAAGATGAACATGACCCAGGGCGAGGCAGCAGGCTTCGTTTCGACGTTCCTGCTGGAGATTGGCGAATCGCGCGATGTCGAGGTCGTGATCGTGCCGCCGTTCACCGCGATCGCAGCGGTCAATGCGGCGCTCGAACAGGCCCAGCATATCAAAGTGGGCGCGCAAAACATGCATTGGGAACGGGCGGGCGCGTTCACCGGTGAAATCAGCCCCGCGATGCTCCGCGATCTTTTCGTTCGCTATGTGGTGCTCGGGCACAGTGAGCGGCGGAGTCTGTTCGGCGAGACAGATGAGATCGTGAACCGCAAGGTCCGCGCGGCCCATGAAGCGATGCTTCGGCCGATCGTTTGTGTGGGAGAGACCCTGGAGCAGCGCGAGCGCGGCGATGTGGAGAAAGTCCTGGGGACCCAGCTCAAAGGAAGTCTCGCGGGCCTGGACGCGAAAGAATTGCACGAAACGGTCGTCGCCTATGAACCAGTCTGGGCGATTGGGACCGGAAAAACCGCCACGGCGGAGCAGGCCCAGGAAGCGCATGCGTTTATCCGGCAGGTGTTGGGCGAAATTTCCGATGAGGGGACGGCTGACAAGATGCGGATCCAGTACGGGGGCAGCGTCAAACCGGACAACGCCCGAAAATTGATGACGCAGCCCGACATCGACGGCGCTCTGGTTGGCGGCGCCAGCCTCGATCCCCGCAGCTTCGCGCAAATCGTGCAGGGCGCGGCGGACGAGGCCTGACAGCTCAGTTCAGCTGATAAATCTGCACCGTGCCGACACCGGTCCCGTTGCTTACTCCGTGCACTACGGCCGTGTATTGACCGGCGGCGAGAGTTCGCAGCACCGCCGATTCCTTCGGGTCGGTCGGCGCCAGACCGCTGGCCTGGATCTGTGTTTTCTGTGGGCTGTCCATCCAGTTGTCGTTTGAATCGACTAGTCCACCGTTCATGTCCCGCAACTCGAGCGTCGGATCGGCCAGCGCATTGGGGACCCCAAAAGCCGTAAGCGAAGGGCCGGTGGCGCGCACGAGAATCTGTTTTGATTCCGTTCCGCCCATGATGAATCCGCCGATGAGCGCGTTGGGATCGGTCCCCACTTGTCCGCGCGTCGCGATGTTGAGCAAGGTTGATCCCGGGCCGCTATCGAGATCGTAGACTTCAACGAGACCGAGGCCGGTCGTGTTGTTCGCGCCCCGCATCACGGCGGTGTAACTCGCAGCCGAAGGGTCCGACGGCACGGTGGCCAGAATCACCGATTCGTTAGGTGAACCCGGCGCGAAGCCGAAGTAGCTCACGTCTTGTTTATTGGCGGCGTCGCCCCAATTGTCGTTGGTGGCGATCGTCGCTCCCGTCGCGTCATGTAACTCAAGAGTTGGGTTGGCTACGGCGCCGGCCAGCCCCGTCGATGGACCGAGCGCGCGAATGACCAACCGCTTCGAAGCGGAGCCACGCATGATGAATCCCGCGATCAAGGCGTTATCGCCCGTGCCCACCTGCATCCGCGTCGAAAGATTAACCGGCCGGCCTGGTGCTGCCACGACAGTCACGGTGAACATCTGTGAATTCGTGACGCCGTCGAGATCGGTAGTTGTCACGGTCACGTGTGACGTGCCCACCGTGTTTCCGCTCACCAAGACCTTTGATCCGTTCACTGCGACGCTGACGTTTGGGTTGTCGCTCGTCGCGGTAAGCGGCACGACATGGGTGATAGTCGGAATCGAAACGAGGTTTGGAACCTTAATCGGATTCGGCGAGGTATAATTGCGGAGCGGCAAGCTATCGAACGGCGAACCCACGTTAAAACGTGGCAAAGCCGCAATCGCATCGACAGCAGCCATCGTATTGTTCACCACGCGGCCGAAAACGGTGTAGGGCCCTCCGTTATTAAACCGGATATCGAGGTTAGTCGGCGGACCGCCATTGTCGGCCAGATTGATGAACCACTGACTCGTCGCGCTATTTGCGTCACTTCCAGACTGCGCCATGGCGATCGTCCCACGCTGGTTCGAGAGGCCCGGCTCGTTCTGAATGGGCGGAAAGGTGAGGACCTGGGTCGGCAGGGCATTGTTGTTGGCGGAGCCTGGGGTGGGCGACGGATTGACGGTGCCGACATAGCCGCCCCCCTGAATCACAAAGCCCGGCGCGGAACGGTGAATGAAACTGGAAGCAGTCTGGTTAGCCGTGGAGTCGAAGACAAAGTAACGGCCCTGGTCAATGTATTTGAGGAAATTGGCAACCGTGATCGGTTTGTCCTTGCCGAAAAGCTCGATGTCGATACTGCCGACGGCCGTCGTCATCCGGACAGCGTCGGTCACGCCTGCATCCGGGAAGGCGGTCGCGACGTCGATCGAACGCGCAGGCGCGCCAGCGTAGACGGTGAAATCCGCGATCTGATCAGTCCCCTCCGGGGGTGTGTCTTGCGCGACGGCAGCGACAATTCCGGCAAAAGTTGCTGCGGCGGCAACCAAACAAATTCGTTTCATGCGGCCTCTTTTTTACTCCAAGCAGTGAAATCGCGCCAGTGAATGTGGGAGGGGCCTTTGTGCCCCGACAGAAACCTACCCGGCAGCAGTCGGGGCACACAGGCCCCTCCCACATTGCTTACTGCTTGATCTCCAGGTAGGTCCGCGTCTGCACTTTGCCGGTGCCGGGGACGAACTCTTCAATCCGCATTTGTTTCAGGAACCAGCGCCCGTCGATTTTTTGGGCAGAGATTACCTCGAACCGTTTGGCGAGCTGGCCCTTCCAATCGTAACCCTCCATCCGCATCAGCGCGCCGCCACTCTTGTCCACCCAAAGCCAGACGTTTCCGTATTGGGACTGGCGCGAGGGCGCCTTCAATTCCAGTTTCCAGCAATTGCGCGTCCGAATGGAATTTTCTCCCGTGACCCGCGCATCCGGCCAGTAGAGGAACTTCAGGGCGAGGTCTTCGTAACTTACCCCCGTGCCCCGCACCTTGTGGTCGAACTGCGCCCCGGTGATCTTCTCGGTTCCGCCATGAGTCACTTCCTCCAGGCGTGAGTCGTTGTCACCCAGCCGCAATTGCAGCGTTTCCTCCGGGTTCGAGAAGGTATAGCGAATGACCGGCCCCGTTTGCGTCAGGCGAAAGGGAATGATTTTTTCATTTTCGCGCAACTGGCCCTGGAGTTCGATTTCCTGCTGCGCCTGCCGCAGCCGGACCGCCTCCAGGATGTCCTTGGCGGCGGGGAACTCGGCCCCCCAGCTCGACCCGGCCAGCACCATCAGGCCAATCACGATTCTATTCTGCATTCGAAACGAGTTTTGTTATGGGTTAAGGGTTAAGTGGACTGCCATCGAACGAGGATTTTCCTAACCTTAACACCTAAAACTTAAAACTCCCGTTCGGGCCGATGGACCAGTTCATTTTTCACCTTATCAACGAACAATGGACGAGTCCGGCCCTCGACTTGTTCATGGCCACGGTGAGCGATCCGGAAATCTGGACGCCGCTTCTCGTAGGGTTCGCCGTCTACGCGCTGGTTTTCATGGGGTTCAAGGGGCGCGCCTTCGTTCTTTGTCTGCTTATCACTCTGGTTATTTCCGAGCAATTCCTCGTTCGCACCCTCAAGAGCACTGTCGATCGCCGGCGGCCGAAACAGGTCCAGCCGGTGCGGATGGTCCAATTGGAACGAACGCGCCCCGCGTTCCTGACGCTCTTCCGGAAGCCGACGATCCGGATCTCCGATCAAACCGACCACAACAAATCCGGCCCCTCGTTTCCCTCCGGGCATGTGACCGATAACGTGATCATCGGGACCATGTGCGCGCTTTTTTTCCGCCGCTGGGGCTGGCTTTATTTTGTTGTCGCGGCCGCGGTTGCGTATTCGCGGGTTTATCTGGGAGCGCACTGGCCCAGTGATGTGCTGGGGACGGCCTTCATGGCGGCGGGGGTGGCGCTTCTTATGGTCGCGCTTCTCGAGTTTTTGTGGAAAGCGTTCGGCCGCCGCTGGGCGCCGGAACTCTTCGCCCGTCACCCACGCTTGATCGATCACCCATGAGCCATACGCGGGCGGTCTGGTATTTTCTTCTGGGGCTTACGGCAATCCGGCTCACGATGCTGGGGACGACGGATTTGTCTTTCGACGAGGCGCATTACTGGATGTGGTCGGAGCGCCTCGCCCCGGCCTATTTCAGCAAAGGCCCGGGAATCGCTTTTGCGATTCGCGCCAGCACGGCCCTCTTCGGC
>JBAPMH010000430.1:0-5630 GCA_049278515.1 Chthoniobacterales bacterium | reverse complement strand
CTGTAGTGTCGATCGAAGGAATGGACGGCGGAGCCTCCGACGCACGTTCACAATTGACTAAAATTAGAGACACGAATCCCGATATTGTCTTTTTTCCGGTCCATCAAACGGAAGCAGCCATCGTGCTGAAACAAGCTCGCGAGTTGGGAGTAGTCGCGAAGTTCATCAGCGCCGATGGGGCAATGACACCGGAATTGATTCAAAACGCCGGTGAAGCCGCCGAAGGCAGCTATTATTCAACCCTTGGGCTCGGTTACGGCGTTGCCGATGATAAGATCGCAGCATTCGAGAAAGCATTTGCGGAGGCTCACGGAGGTGAGAAGCCAGGGGTTTACGCAGCCTATTACTACGAGGTGACCAAAATCATCGCGCAGGCAATCAAAGAAGCAGGCTACGATGGAAAGAAAATTCGAGATTATCTCTACAGTCTCAACGGATCGAAGGCGTATCAAGGAATCACTGGCCCCACGTCATTTGATTCCAAGGGTGAGGTCAATAAGCCGTTTTATATCTATTCCGTGCAAAAAGGACAATATATTCGCGTTAAACAATAATTCCGAGGCGATTCTAGCCGTCACCCCCGGTGCCATGGACTCATCGCAAACTCTCCAACAACAAAAACTCGATAGGGAGATTGAGGTCCTAAGGACATTTGTAGAAGATCCGGAGGAAGCTAGGCGACTTGTCGAGGAGGAGGGTGCCTCTGCACCAACAGAGCAACAACGACAATGGAAGGAAGCTTATCGCAAAAGTATCACATGGTCGTCCGTTTACCTCTTCGCCTTCTTCGTCGCTCAGACCGGTCTCACCACATTTCTCGCCCTAACGAGGCACAACCTAGGAGAGCAAGAGTTAAAGGAACTTTTGCCACTTTGGTTTCTACTTTGGATTGCAATTTTTGCGATTCGATGGCTTCTGGACGCTGTCTCTACGATAGCCTTTCGTGCCACCGCCATGCCGGGCGATGCTGTTGCTCGCAAGAGCTGGCTCTTAAGACGGTGCAAGTATCGTCTTCACGCCGGTCTCTACATAAATCTATTTTCCTTGCGCCATATCTGGCTATGGACTCTCTTCGCGGGTTGTGCTGGGGCGTCGCTGACCTTTCTCACCACGGGAAGCAATAATGCCACAGTATTCACGCAAGATCTTTTACGCGCCTTAATCATTGCTCTGGTTGCTTACATTGCCACCAACGTCGTGCGTGAAATGCTAGACATGAGAGTGCGTTATCTGAGAAGCGTGCAGAGGCTCGAAGACATTGACCAACTTCTCGATACGCGGCAAAAGAGTATTACCGAACAAGTGCAGAGCTTTAACAGCACGGCGGATCACTTTAGCAGTCAAGCTGACATCATCATCGCGACCACAAGCATATTCGGCGTCGAGGCGTTGTTAAACAAAATGTTACGCACCACGAACGCCATTGATTCTGACCTCATCCGGAAGGCTTTCGAAAACATCGGCAAAGAAGCGCGTTTCATCTCGGACCGGTTGACCGCTATAGACGGACCCCACGCAGAGCAAATTCGGAGACTGTACCTGAATGTATTGAATCCTTATGTGGAAGCGGAATTGCGCGAGTTTGCGATGCTCGGAGGGGGGAAGCTCCGCGCGCTTTCACGTGAACAAGGTATAGTTACACGGTTCTCCGTGGCTGGTAAGATGGTCGAAGGTTTATTAACGGCCAAGGATCTGAACGTAACGTTTCATGCATTACTTGTAATTCCGCCTGCACGGTTTCTGAATTATCGCGCTCCAGAGGGCTTTGCCGATGAATGGAAAAGCCTTACCGGAGGCGATCGAAACTGGGAGAGTTACCTAGCGGCAAATATGGCTGTGGCACAAACAGGCCTAGTAGAACGTCAATTCTTGTCCATCGGAGGCGATACCGATATGCTCAAAGATTCGCCTGAGGCGAAGATGTTGCGGTCGACCTACGTCAAGAAGCAACTGGAATTATGGGTCTTGTGCAAGAATCGCTCGCCCTTAAGAGTAAAGTGTAAGGACAAGAAGCCTATAAAAGACGGGGAGGATTATATCGAGGCCGGTAGCGATTCCAACGGCGACGAATGGAAGTATGTCCTCCAGGAGAAGCCTGAAGGAAATGGGCCATGGATTCGGCTGGATGAAGTCATCGGAACCATGTACCATGGACCAAAGAAGTGTTACGTGCGTGAGATCGACGCAGAGCATTTTGTTCGTCCGGGCGGAGAAATTGGCAAGCTCTTGAAAGACCCAGAAACGAAGAAACCTTTGGATTACTTCGCAGCGCGTGACATCAGTGGCAAGTGGGTGTTTTGTCTACGAATGCGATATGACAGGGATTTTGACGTTGCGATTCTTGATTTTCTTTATCCCGGAGATATTTCTAGAGTTGCCTGGGAAGAAACAGAGCGGCATCTGAAAATGCTCTTTGATTCGAGTGATGAATGCACTCCGATCACTGAATATGCAAAACAAACTGCGAAAGGATGACGTATGTGGCACATTACCATGCTTGCGAACATCTCTCTTTTGGTCTATTTATTCGTATGAATGACATGAGCCGAAAACCGAAGTCCACGCAGCCCGAAAGCGAGTCACAGGTGAGACAGCAGGACGAAACTACCGACGTCCAGGAACGCGTCAAGATTGTCAGGAATCCAGGCGATGTGAAATCTGACATCCGGCGACCGAAGCCCGGAAAGGGTATCTGAATTGGGTTTCGGTCCTGTCACTCTTTTTTTTCCGCCCGGCTGGCCGTTGACAGTTGGTGGCCCCCACGTTGGTTTGGCCCTGCTGAAGAGCTTTTTAGAGCAACAAGGTGTCTCCGCTGACATTGTTGATCTTAATCTAGACGCCGCCGAGCACCTCGGCGCTCACATTAGCTCGCAAGCAGTCTCAGACTCTTGTAACGCGCGCACATTGCCCGCTCTAAATGGACCTTACTTCAAGGCAGAAGATCACCTATCGACGATTGCTGAACAGTTCTTAGGGGAATGGGACCTTCAAAGCGGCTTCAGATTTCGAACCCTCGACGCGAGCTCTTCCGATTCAGTATGTCACCATTCCACCCTGAAGTCTCCTTTTACCGATTTTTTCCTCCGCGAATCGGTTCCAAGGGTATTGGAAAGTCAAAGTGGTCTCATCGGAATTTCGATTACGATTCCCACTCAACTCGTTCCAACATTTGAACTGTGTCGCCTGCTTCGAAAGGCCGGCTTTCGAGGGCGGATTATTTTAGGAGGGAATATGGTTTCCCGCCTCGGCGAGAGTCTCTGTTTGGATTGGGTGTTTGATCTAGTGGACGGCTTTATTTCTTTCCAAGGAGAGGAGGCTCTTTTGGCGCTTTCCCAAGAACCCGACGATTGGAGCAGCATTCCCAACCTAACATGGCGTAAGGATGGAAAGATCATTTCGAATCCGACGTGTACCTTGAAACGTCAGGATTTCTCGATGCCAGACTTTGATGGATTGCCACTCGAAGGCTATTGGGGCTTTCGCTATTTGCCAATAGTAGCATCGCGCGGTTGCTACTACGGGAAATGCACTTTCTGCGCTATACCGTTCGGTTGGGGTAATGGCGGCTTTATCGGCCACGGTTCACCGGAAGATGTGGTAGAATGCATTAGGAGCGCCTATGAACGATACGGGATACCAAACTTTAAGTTTGTTGATGAGGCTCTGCACCCACAACTCATTCGCCGAATAGCGGAATTACTGTTGAAGATGTCTCTACCTATCGCGTTCGAGGGATATGCAAGATTTGACGCAGTGTGGGGAGAGCAAGAATTCCTTTCGCTCTTGTCGAGGGCGGGCTTGAGAAAGGTCTATTTGGGGCTTGAGCTCGCGCCGAGTAATTCCAGGTCGCTCTTGAACAAAGGCGACTCCGTCGGAAGGCACGCGGTAAGCATTTTACAAAACTTGCACCAAGCGGGCATTTTGACCCACTCTTTTTGCATGTTCGGATTTCCCGGCACGGGCGTTGACGAGGCCCTTGAAACCGTCGAGTTCGTTCGCCAGCACAGTTCTCTCATTGATTCGCTAGATATTTTCCCATTTTACTACGCTAAACACACGCATGTAGAGGGTATTAGAACGATAATCAATCCCGCCAAAGATTGGGCAGTGGAACATGATTATGTACCCGCTCGGCAAGACGTTCTGCCTGCGGATCGGGTTGCCACGTTGTGCCACGAGATAGAAGATGTCATCTGGAACGAACGTCCCGAATGGCTGCACCCAGTCTATCGAATGTTTTCCCCTTGGGCCATCTCGGCGAAACACCCGAGCCAGCGCAATATGCACCTCCCTCTAGAATTGGCTCCCGCTTGGACGCGGGAGCAAACCATCGAGTCAAACAAACTTCTTGCCGGAAATTTGACGAAACTCTAAGACCTTTTTCACAATGACGTTCTAAGTTTTCATGGGCTTGCTGCGAGAAAAACCCCGAGCGGGATTCGATACATGTTATGTTAAGTCAACTGATTTTGAATGGTGTTATCGCGGGAAGTCAGTATTCCCTCGTAGCCATCGGTTTTTCATTAATCTATCGGACCAACCATTTTTTGCATTTCACTCATGGTGCGATCTACGTGCTGGGGGCATATTTCACTTACTTCTTTACCATCCAGAACAACGTGCCGTTTCTCGTCGCCGTCTCGCTGTCGCTAACGCTTTGTTGCTGCTTGGGGTTGCTTCTGGAGATGTTATTTTACCGCCCGCTAAGAGCCCGCAGGGCTAGTCCTACCGTTCTATTCCTTACTTCGTTGGGATTATTCATTACAATTCAAAATACAGTGTCCTTGGCTTGGGGAGACGAAATGAAATCGATTCGGAGCGGTTCAGTTAAAGAAGGAATGTGGATTCTAAACGCGGCGATAACGCCCGTTCAACTGCTTGGCCTTGTTGTTTCAACGGGTTTGAGTATCGCGGTTCTTGTCCTCCTCTACCGGACTCCCTTCGGGCGGCAAGTGCGAGCGGTATCCGACGATACTTTGCTGAGTCAGATTTGCGGGATAAGCTCGAAGCGAATTATCCTCGCCACGCTGATCCTGGGTTCCTTTTTGGCCGGTGCGGCGGGAATTCTTAAAGCCATGGATAGCGACATGATTCCTACAATGGGCTTTAACGCCTTGTTGATTGTCGTTGTCGCTATTGTCGCGGGGGGTCTTAACAGCACTGCCGGGTCGCTGATCGGGGCGTACTTTGTGGGACTCGCTGAGCATTTAGGGGTATGGCTTTTACCAACTCAATGGCAGCAGGCAGTTGTATTTGGTGTTCTCCTCCTGTGGCTGTTGTTCAGGCCCGAAGGGATCCTCGGCACGCGAGTAAGAACGTCGAATGTCTGAATGGAATACTTTCTTCACATCGCTATTTTCACGGGGATTTTCGCCATCCTCGCGATTTCACTCGATCTTGTTGCGGGACACATTGGAGTTCTATCAATGTCGCACGCGGCATTTTACGGCCTGGGGGCATACGGTTCAGTCCTGGCGGCCACTTACCTTGGGATTTCATTCCTCGCTTGTACCCTTGTAGGAATGCTGATTGCAGTTCTGACTTCGCTGATTGTTTCGTTTCCCTCTTTGCGATTGCACGGTGATTATTTGGTGATCGCGACCTTTGCGTTTCAAGTGATCCTGTTTAGC
>JBAPMH010000429.1:0-9349 GCA_049278515.1 Chthoniobacterales bacterium | reverse complement strand
GCTCCGCGGTCATCAAACGACGGTTTTCCGGCGAGGCAAAGACAAATCGCAGCGACGACTACGGCGAGATAAAAATGTTTCATTGTTAAGATTGGTTAGGTTGTGTCCTTTGTGGCCGTGATGGGAGATGATTTCCGCCGCGGCTTGATTTTATGGCAACAAAGTTTGTGCTGATCGGCAGCGGGCTCGCCGGCGGAGTGCTCGCGGCCTACCTCGGCCGGCGCGGCGACGAGGTCGAGCTCTACGAACGCCGGGCCGATCCGCGCGAAGGCAACATCGTCGGGGGACGCTCGATCAACCTCGCGCTCTCGACCCGCGGGATTCATGCGCTTCACCAGCTCGGCATCGCCGCCGAGGTCCTCCAGCACGCCATTCCGATGCGCGGCCGCATGATCCACGACAAATCCGGAGAGCTTCATTTTTCGCCTTACGACCGGAACCCGAAAAAATTCATCAATTCAATCGGGCGCGCGGCCCTCAACACCACCGTAATCGAAGCCGCCCTGCGCCATCCCAGCGTCCGGGTGCATTTCAATCACCGTTGCACCGGCGTTGAGCTCGATTCCGCCACCGCGCACCTGGTTTCAGGTGGAGCGGCGGGTGTTTCACCCGCAGATCAGCAATTAATCACCGCGCGGGGCGACGCGGTCATCGGAGTGGATGGCGCGTTTTCCGCCGTCCGGCAATCGATGCAGAAGCAAATCGGCGGTTTCCAATACAACGAAAGCTACCTGCCTCACGGTTACAAGGAACTGACCATCCCGCCCGCGCCGGACGGATCCTGGCGGATGGAAAAAGAAGCGCTCCACATCTGGCCACGGAAAAGCTTCATGATGATCGCGCTTCCAAACCCCGACGGCTCGTTTACCTGCACCCTCTTCTGGGAATTCAAGGGGCCTCGCAGTTTTGAATCGACCCGGACGGACGACGATGTGCGCCGTTTCTTCGACGAGGAATTTCCCGATGCCGTTCCGCTGATGCCGTCGTTAGCCGAAGATTTTCGGGAAAATCCAACCGGATCTCTGGTGACGATTCGTTGCGCTCCCTGGTTTTACCGGGACAAGGTCGCGCTGGTCGGTGACGCCGCGCATGCGGTGGTGCCGTTCTACGGCCAGGGAATGAACGCTGCCTTCGAAGATTGCGTGGTGCTTGAGGAATGCCTCGCTGAGTTTTCCGATAACCGGAAGCTCGCCTTTGCTCATTATTTTTCCCGCCGGAAGGAGAACACTGATGCGCTTGCCGATCTCGCGGTCGAAAACTTTATCGAGATGCGCGACAAAACCGCGTCGAAAAGATTCCGGGCCAAGAAGAAGCTCGATCACTGGCTGGAAGGTGTGCTGCCCGGGATTTATCTCCCGCTCTACACGATGGTGACCTTTACCCGGATCCCGTACGCAGAGGCTGCGCGGCGCGCCCGGATCCAAAATGTCATCGTGTATTGCGCCCTTGGAACTTTGCTCCTGCTGGCTGGTGTGCTCCTGGCGCGCGCGTTCTGATTCTGCGGGAGAACGGGCCTCCCCAACTGCCGCCCTTCTCCGTCGCCTCCGCCTTCGCCAGCGTTTTATCGCTCACTTTTCGCTTTACCGCCGGTGGCACGCTTTGCTAGATCGTTGCTAACTGCGAGTAGCCTCCCTTATGAACCGACCCGTCTCTCTTGCCTGCTTCGGAATATTTCTGCTCGGCATTTTTGTTTGTTCGGCCCAAGAGACTCCGCAGAAACGTAAGCCGCTTTCCGAGCCGATGTGGTCGAAGATACTGCCCGGGGATATTGTCTTTATCCGTTCCAGAACTGCCAATGCTCCACTCATTGCAGCGTTGTCGAATGTAGATGCCGCGAATGACGCGGATGATGTGTTTACGCACTGCGGGATCGTCTTCAAGGATACCGACGGCGAATTGAAGGTATACGAAGGTGAAGGGAGGGGGCCTGGACTGTGGCTAACTCTTGGAGAATGGCAAAAGAAAGTATCCACAGGAAAAGTAAATGGGGTGGCAAAGGACGATCGTCACAACATCTATGTCCTTCGCTGGAACGGAACGCCCGGGTTGGCGGCCGGACTGGGCAAGCTATTGGAGAAGGCGAAGGCCCTTCACGATACTGAGTATGATCACGGGTTTTCCTGGTCGGACAAACGGGCCTATTGTTCGGAGTTAATATGGAAGGCTTTCGATGCAGGCGGATTGAAGTTGGGCGAGCTGCCCAAAATGAAAAAATATGTCGACGGGGCACCCCCTGAGATTGCGAAACAGATTAAGGGAAAACTAAACGACGCGAAAGTTGAGTTCAGGAACGGCGAAGGATATCTTCCCGAAGAATCAGCCGTTTCCCCCGAAGATATCTTCAAGAGTTCCGTGCTAACCCCAGTGACCGACGATAGCCCATAATCGTTGGGTGAGGCTACTGTTCCGCCCTGCGCGGTGTTTTACGATGTTGCTTTGTTGCTGTAGCACGAGCGATCCCCAGCGGAACAAACACGCCGGTCTCGGCCATTCGCTCGTTCGGGAGAGCGGTGCCCAGGAATGGCCGGGCGGAGGCGAAAGTTCCCGGACGCCGCAGGGCCTGCTGTTTCGCGCGCACGGAACTGCCCGGGCGACGCTGCTTTGTTTCCACGGCATCCAGACGCATGCAGCCTGGTTCGCCCCGCTAGCTCGCGAACTTGCCACGTCCGGCATCAACGTGATCGCCATGGACCGGCGGGGAAGCGGTATCAGCACCGTCGCACCCTTCCTCAAGGCCTATGCCGCCGGTCCGGAAGAGTTGCTCAGCGATATGCAACGACAAGCAACCGAGGCTGAGAAATTGGGCGTGCCAGTCTACTTTCTAGGCACATCGTGGAGCTCGAACCTCGCTACCGTCTATACAGCGCGCGGGATCACCCCCCGGCCCCAGGGCGTTATCCTGCTTGTCCCGGCAACGCGAAGCCGATTCGAAACCGGTCCGGGCACCCTCCTGGCTCGGGTGGGGAGCTTGTTTGCGCCCCGTCTCAGAATAGGACTGCCATTTGGAGATCGGCACTATCAGGCGGGATCGCCGCAGCCAACGCTCTCCGATCAACCCTCGCCCCGGCTGGGCAAGCCCGGGAAGGATGAAGGGCTCGAGCCAAACAAGGGGCTGGCCCAGCTACTTGAACGGGATCGAATTCTTGGACTGCTCGAAGACAAGCCGTCTTTTCGCCTGCTCGATACGGGCTTGAGACTCGCCAGGGAAGCGCGCGCGTCGCCTCAGAAAGCCGACCTGCGGCTTCTCGTCATTTTGGCGAACTGCGACCAGATCATGGACAATAGCGAGGCCTGGCAAGCCGCCCTGAGAAACTTCACTCATCTGGCCCGACGTGAAATTGCCGGGGCCGGACACGGCATTCAAATCACTCACGCACGCGAAGTGGCCGCTCACATTTCGGAGTGGATCACCCCGGTTGACTGACCTTCGTCCCGCCCAACCCGGAACCAACAAAGTTTTGGGCCACGAGTTTGCCCTAGGACGGCGTCGTCGAAACCGGTCCTCGCCCGCCGTCCATTTTCTCTTCGTCATCACTTGGCATCCTGAAATGTTGTAGTAACCAGTCGCTATGGAATTGCTCAGCCATCTTTTCGAAAACAACCGGGCCTGGTCCGAAGGAATTCGGCAGGTAACGCCGGAATTTTTCCTCGAGCTTTCTCGCCAACAGTCGCCCAAATATCTCTGGATCGGTTGCTCGGACAGCCGGGTCCCGGCGAATCAGATTGTTGGCCTCGCCCCGGGCGAATTATTCGTTCACCGGAATGTCGCGAATCTGGTTGTGCACACAGACTTGAACTGCCTCTCGGTAATGCAATTCGCGGTCGATATCCTAAAGGTGCGGCACATTATTGTCTGCGGACATTATGGTTGCAGCGGGGTGGGGGCGGCTTTTCGGCGCGAGCGTCTTGGGCTGAGCGATAACTGGCTGCGACATGTCCGCGACGTGCACCAAAAGCACGGCGAAGCCCTCGATGATCTTCCAGAGACCCAGGCGCTCGACCGGCTTTGCGAGCTGAACGTAATCGAGCAGGTGAACAACGTCTGCTGCACGACGATCGCCCAGGACGCGTGGGCTCGCGGACAGGAGCTGGCGATCCACGGCTGGATCTACGGTCTCCATGGCGGATTGCTCCAGGACCTCAAAGTCACAGTCAGTGATGCCGAACAAGCGATGGCATCAGGAGGAAAAGGTCCACGCAGATCTTGACGGCTTTAAGCCGTCAAGATTTCGTGCCTCCGAAATGATTCCTCTGCCGTTCGCGCGACCGGGCCACGGGAAAATCGCGTAGCGCCGGCCGGTTGGTTCTCTATGTCAGGTGCTCGGTGATCCAGGTGGGCTCCCGCCGGCAATCAACAACCGCATGCACCAACACGGTTTGGTCCGAGACAGTGTAGAACACCGCGAATGGAAAGCGTTTTGCCAGCGCTCGATGGTAGTTCTTGTATACGACGCGATGAATGCCGCCGGTGCCTTCCAAACCGCCAATGTCAGCGTAGAGCGATTCGCGGAAATCAGTGCCTAACCCCGGCAGTTGCGCTTCGTAAAACCAATATCCGGCGACAAGGTCATTCTCGGCTTTATCGAGAATGCGAACGGTCATCCGGTCCGTTCTCGAATTCGGCGCTTCGCTTCCTCCCAGTCGACGAACGTCGCTTCACCGCGATCAATCTGTTGCTGGCGCTGATCCAGCACCTGTTTGTGCCAATCAGGGACAGGAAGCTGTTGCTCGTTCCGGGAGAGATCGCCCCAGATGGCTTCCAGCGCAGCGAGCTTCTCCTCTGTGCTCATCTGATCCAGCGGCAGCGATGCGTTCACAGGGAAATGATGCCGCGAGGCGGTGCATGGTGCAATCGCTTTCCGAGCTGATCGCCGGTCGCACGAGATCGCCCGATATGCGCCGCCGCGAGATTTTATCGTAAGCCGGTTACGATGCGATCTGTGAGCTTCGTTTCGACTTTCTTGTATTAGCGTGAGCAGTTTTTCGCCCGCTCTCGGTTTCCCGGATCACGATATGGCTGTGGTCTTTTTTCGTACCACCTCCAGCGGTCGTAAGATGATGCGTTTCCTTCACGCCATCCTTGATTCGGACCGTCGTCGTCGATTCGGAGCCATCGTCATTTTTCTGCCATCGCTTATCCGCCATAGATCACCTCTCTAGAATACATTCGTTCCGGACGCCTCCAGATCAGGCGCGAACCGGCGCTTTGGCAAGATCGATTGGGCCTGAGCGACAATTGGCTCCGGCATGTCCAGGATGTCCGGGAGAAACACGAGAAGTCGCTGGACGGGGCGGAGTCTGCGGAGGCGTTGGAGCGGCTTTGTGAGCTTAATGTGATCGAGCAGGTGAACAACGTATGCCGCACGACGATTACCCAGGATGCGTGGGCTCGCGGGCAGGAGTTGGCGGTCCACGGCTGCATTTACGGTCCCCACGGCGGATTGCTCCAGGACCTGAATGTCACCGCAGACGGGGCGGGGAGAATCGAAGATGGAGAATAGCTGATAGAGATGGCGGGAAGCGTTAGTGTCGTGCATTCTCGCGAGAGGCAGGAGAATGGTGGGATGACGCGGAGGCGTCTCTGCTTCAGGGGTGGTTTCGCAATGGGCGTCGCTGTTCGTCTGCGCGGTAGTGGGGTTGGCGCCTTATTCTTTTTGATCTCCCCGGGGAAACACCTAACCGCGCTCATTTCGACACCTTAAAAAGCCATTCCTTGAGCGTCGGACCGTTCATCAACTCGAGGCGATATGGTATTAGTGGAGACAAATACGGATCGGTTCGAATGCCCGGAGCAAAATCTGATGTCGTTGTTACGATTCCTTTCGAGGCTTTGGGATCGCCAAAAAGCACTCCGGCAAGTGCCCGAACGTCGTCATGCCCAACCAAGTGATGTGCTGCATACGCTTTTACTGAATCGATGATTCGAATACATCCGACGCCATTTTTCATGGCTATGACGTCACGCCCGCGGTCACGCGATCTTGGTGTTAGGATAACTTCGTCGTACCCGTCTTGCTCGAATGCTGCGGCAATCATTTCTTCCCACAAACGAGGTGGAATTCTAAAGGCCTCACTCCAGTCTTTTTTCAGTCGCTCCACGATAGTTCGCCACGGGATCACCAATGCGCGTATTAATTCGCCTTCGGATGTCGAACCGTAAGGCTGAACAACTCCTTGGACTAGAAGCGCCGCTTCCGGGGTCTCACGGTCGACGATACTAACTACTGAACGCCACTTTCTCGCTTTCCTCCTCGGAGACTTTCTCCAGCGCATTTCGTGTTCACTCTGCCAAGCATCAACTTGTTCCTCCGTTACATCGAGATCACTCATTTGCGTTCCAAAGCTGCGTTGCATGAATGAAAAAGTATCGAGGGTCTCGACGTCGGTTGTATTCGCGTGCTTGGCGGGCCGATACTTACCGCATTTGAAGCAGTGACCGCCTCGGTATGAAAGCGCCCCGCAATTAGGGCACTCGTCTGCCACTTCGCTTTCCGAGGGTTTGTTCAAATCACATTTTCAATAGCAGCGTGAGGCGTGCGCCTCAACTCCAACCAGCCGCAAGCAATAGATTTTCGCAGTCCGAAATTGGCTGACAGCCGCCTATATCCAACTGCTCTCCGTCTTGCCAAGGACGACGTTCACAAACCGCGTAATGGTCACCAGCGCGCGCACTTTGTCACTGATGAGCATTAGGAAAAACGCTTTCGAGTGAATCAACGGCAGGAGTTGGTGGAACCGATCAATCTCCTCTTTCTTGTTCTGGTCTCGGTGGTACTCGTACGCATTTAGCCAAGTGAAAAGCGCAGCTTCTGAATTGATGATCATTTCCGAGTTGTCGGCGGTGGCTTGTATGACAATCTGCTCTTGCATGCGCCGGCCGTCGTAGACTTGGCGCAGAGCCTTGATCGCTTGACGAACCATTGGTTCACTGATTCGCGCTCCAAGGATTCCGCACACTCGGTTAAAGCTGGCGTGTTCATTGGTTAGAATGAGAGGTCGCAGGCGATGTAGCATTGCCATGATCTCGTCATCGGGAGGCAGCTGTGAGGTGACCGTGGTGCCTACGCCCTGCTCATAGTCGAGATTTACCGAGCAAGGTATTCCGTCCTGCACAAGCTTAACTGATAAGAGGTCATCAACGTAAGTGCGGTATGCCTCTAGGCACCGGAAATCGTCGTCAGAGAATTCCGCAGTGACGGACACTTTATTGTTCGTCGTTGCTTGATTCGCCTTGAACGAAACCTTGTGCATTGCGAAGTGCCAAACTTACGCTGTTTTCAAATGTTCGCCCTGACTTTGCGTCACAGCTTGTTTCGCGCGTGTCGAATCCGATTGTCTTCGCGCCTCTAAATCTCTATTTTTCATCATTATGAGCGACACCTACGTTCCACTAATCAGTTCCGGCACGGCCGGGCCTCTCGGCGTTCTGCATTTGCCAAGGCTTTGGCAAAAAGTCTCTCTCGAGGCGGCGGGTAAACTCGCGGCGGGCTATCCCGGGATCGGCCGGGGATATGACGCGATGACTTGCGCTGCTCTCGGGCTCGATGAACAGGCGGTGAAGGATTACATCAAACAAGACAAGCCGACCTATCCGCAGTTCGAAGCCTGGGTGAAGAAGAACGCGAAGACGCTTACGCCGGAAGCTATCGAGAAGCATAACGCGTCAGTCCGCGGGTATAATCACGACGACGATACCCGGAAGGGAATTCTGGGCGCGTGTGGACTGGCCGACGATGCGTCCGCGGCCAGGGACGCTGTGAACCTAAACAATTTGGACGACTGGAACGAATTTCACCAGGCGGTGATCAAGTAATTAGCGACTGAGCGAATTAGCGAACTGGTGATTGGGGAATCGGAAATCGCTAAATCACTCACTCGCTCAATAATGCGGGTTTGGTGATTTAAGGTTTACCTGGGATTTGGGATTTCCCAACGCGAGCGCGACGCCCGCAACCTCGGGGCTGTGGAGAAAGGGAGCGAAAAGTTCTAGGGAACGCGTTGGGATCGTGGCGGCGACGCGGGTAAAGCCCTCCTCGTATTGTAGATCGTGGACGGAGCCTTCGCGATGCAGCCGTGCGAGCAGATCGGCCCGCTCGGACGGAAGACGGAGCGAAATCGTCATGGTTCCGCGCGCGACGAATTCGGAAATCCGCTCAATCAATTCCGGCATTCCCTGGCCGGTCTTGGCTGAAACGGAAACGGCCTCGGGAAAATGCCGGCGCAGGGCGAAGAGCGCGGCCGGATCGCTCACCTTGTCGACCTTGTTGAAGACAACCAGCATCTGTTTCGTATCGGCCCCGAGATCGGTCAGCACCCGCATCGTGGTGTTATAGAATTCCATCACCTCGGGCTGCGACGCGTCGAGGACGTGGATGAGAAAGTCGGAGAGGGCAGCTTCCTCGAGGGTGGCGTTAAACGCTTCGACTAATTGGTGAGGCAGCTTGCGGACGAAACCGACCGTATCGGTCAGCAAGAGCGGCTGTTTGTTCGGGAGGGCGATCTTCCGCGTAGTCGTGTCGAGGGTGGCGAAAAGCTTGTTTTCGATGAGAACGTCGGCGCCCGTGAGGCGGCGGAGGAGCGACGATTTGCCGACGTTGGTGTAGCCGACGATGGCGGCGTTTGGCACCGGAGCGCGCTTGCGATCTTTTCGCTGGGTCGCGCGCGAGCTGCGAACCGTCACCAGCTCGCGCTTGAGCCGGTCGATCTGCAAACGGATTTTCCGTTTGTCCTGCTCGAGCTGGCTTTCGCCTTCGCCTTTGGCGCCGATGCCGCCGCCCTGCTGGCCGAGGTGGCTCCAGGCGCGGGTGAGCCGTGGGAGCGAATACGACATCCGGGCAAGATCCACCTGGATGCGCGCTTCCCGGGTTTGGGCGCGAGCGCCGAAAATATCGAGAATGATCTCCTGCCGATCGGCCACGGTCATTCCGGCAAGTTCTTCCCAGTTCCGCTGCTGCGACGGGCTCAGCTCGTTATCGAAAATGAGGACATCGCACTCCAGCTCTTTGGCGAGATCGACAATTTCCTGGGCCTTGCCCGAACCGATCAGGTAGCGCGGATGTTGCTCGCGATGATAAACCAGCTTCCGCTCCACGACCGGAATGCCAAGGGTATCAACGAGTTCTTCGAGCTCCTCGAGTAAACTCAGCGCCTCGGCTTTCTGGCCGGCGTCGGTGAACGCGCCAATGAGAAGGGCGCGCTCCACCATCTTGTCCTTGGCTTTGATCTCAAACATTGGGCCCACAATTTAGCAGAGGAATAGCCGGGGTCGTGGAGGATTTGTTTGCTTCCCGGTCATCCCCAGCGAGGTCGAGGGATCCCGTGGCAAAATCGCTCGACGCCCCACGGGATC
>JBAPMH010000428.1:0-4789 GCA_049278515.1 Chthoniobacterales bacterium | reverse complement strand
GTGTAACCGCGCTCACCCTTCCTGCTCCTGATCTTGCTCATGATCCATGTGGGAGGCCGCCGTTGATCTGAAGATTAGGATCATGATCAAGAGCATGAGCAAGAATGGCAACGGGAACGCCACGACTTGTCAGCAAAGCGTTGTAGATTCCGGTTCATGCCTTCCGCCATTCACTGCACCGTTGATCACCTCGCCAAGGTTTTCGCGGATTGTCAGGAGGAGGTTATCAGCGAATGGCGGGTGCAGGCGAACGACCTGCTGCGGGAGTTGAATCTCGATAAGCCTACGATCACCGATCATCTCCCTGATGTGGTGGCCGAGATCACTCGGGACCTCGCGCTGGGGCGATTCGGAACGCTCTCAACCGAGCACACTCGCGGCAGTCCGCCCGTTCACGGCGTGCAGCGTTTCCACGATGGACTCGATGTGGGGGAAGTAGTGGCCGAGTATAACCTCCTTCGGGTCGCGTTTATCACGGTCGCGGAGCGGCACGAGCTCTACATCGTGGGAGAGGCCGCGCGCATCATCAATCATCGGATCGACGAAGCGGTAAGGCTGGCCGTGATGGCTTTTGCTGCGCAACAGGCGCTCATTCGCAAAGAGACCGAGGATGATCATCTCGCTTTCATCGCGCATGATCTGCGCACCCCGTTGAATGCCGTCTCCCTGATTGCCGAAGAATTGAAGGCGGGTCTGGATGAAAGGGCACTGGCCGAGGCGGGCGAGCTTTTCGATATGCTCTCGCGCAATCTCCAGCGTCTTGAGGAGCTGATCCGGCACGTTCTCGACACGAAAGTGCAAGTCTCAGGTGCGGGCAGCTCGTTCCGGCCCGAGCGACGGACCTTCGAACTCTGGCCGCTGGTGCAGCGCCTGATCCTCGACCTGCGGGCGGTCGCCTCGAAACATGATATCGCGGTGATTAACGAAATTCCGCGCAATCTGACGGTCTGTGCCGATGCTGGACTGGTTTCTCAAGTGTTCCAGAACCTCCTTGGCAACGCGTTCAAATACGCCTCTCGTGGCGAGGTCGTCACCACCGCGACCGGAGGGCCCGACGGCGTGACTTGTGTGGTCCGGGATAACGGTGCTGGCATCCCCCTCGATATGCTGGCCAAGGTTTTCGACAAGACGGCGAGCGACCCGTTCAAGGCGGGAACGGGGCTGGGCCTGGCTATCGTGAAACAAATTGTGGAAGCGCACGGCGGCACCGTCAGCGCCGAGAGTGTCCATGGAGCGGGGGCGACCTTCACGTTTAACCTTCCAGCGTGCGAAGCTACTGATTAGCACCGCGGTCGCCGTCCGGCTCCGGATCATGATCGGTGGTAGTTGCGGTGCTCAGAGATGTAGATGTCGGCCTGCGGCCGACGCGTTCGGAGCCGACGGTGGTAAATGACGCTTTCTCTCGCGTTCGCCGCAGGCGAACGTCTACATCGCCGACAAGGCAGCGCGACGATCTGTGCCGGAGTGATCGCACCCCGGCGGGGTGTTTTATCGAAAAATAGCAACGCGCGACGCCGTTACTTTGGCTTGAGCGCGGAAACCTCTGAGTCATTCTGAGCGAAGCGAAGCGGAGTCGAAGAACCCCGGGGAACATCGAACGACGCTCATCGGGGTCCCTCGACTGCGCTCGGGATGACAAGCGTTTGAGGCGCACCGTTACCGCTTCGGTTTCAACAGCGGAAACAGGATCACGTCGCGAATCGATTCCGCGCCGGTCAGCAGCATCACCAGCCGGTCGATTCCGAGGCCAAACCCGCCGGCCGACGGCATTCCGTGTTCGAGCGCGAGGAGGAATTCTTCATCGAGCTTTTGGGTCTCCTCACCGGCTTGCTCGAGCAACCGCTGCCGTTGCGTCATGGGATCGTTCAGTTCCGAATAACCCGGCGAAATCTCCTGCCCGTTAATGATCAATTCGTAGACGTCCACCAGCGAGTCGTCTTCGGCATTCTGTTTCGCCAGCGGCACCAGCTCCTTGGGGCAATGAGTCACGAAGAGCGGATCGAACGTCTTTTCTTCGACCAGTTTCTCAAAAATTTGCTGCGTGACTTCGTAATCCTCCATCTGCGGACTGATCTCGACCCCAAGTTCCGCGCAACGCTCCCGGCGTTTGGCGCTCGTGTAGTTGAACCACTCCGGATCGATCTCGCGAATCAGGTCTCGGTAACGCGCCCGCCGCCACGGACGGGTGAGATTGAGGGTCCGCGTGACGTTACCTTCCGCGTCCTTGTGCTCGATCTTTATCTCCTCGCTATCCGGTTTCCGGTTTCCGCTTTCCGCAATCGTTAACGCCAAATGACAAATCATTTCCTCCACCAGGTTCGCGATCTTCTCGAAATCCGCATAGGCCCAATACCCTTCGAGCATGGTGAACTCGGGATTGTGCTTCCGCGAAATTCCTTCGTTCCGGAAATTTCGGTTGAGCTCGAAAACCTTGTTGAACCCGCCGACGAGCAAGCGCTTGAGATAAAGCTCGGGCGCTATGCGCAGGTAAAGCTCGAGCCCGAGCGCCTTGTGATGGGTCCGGAACGGTTCCGCCGCCGCCCCGCCTGCGACCGCTTGCAGCATCGGCGTCTCCACTTCAAGAAAACCCCGGGATTCCATGAACCGCCGGATCTCGCGCATGATCGCGATCCGTTTCTCGAAAACCCCCCGTGATTGTTCGTTCGTGACGAGATCGAGATAGCGCTGCCGGTAACGCGTTTCCACGTCCTGAAGCCCATGCCATTTCTCCGGGAGAGGGCGGAGCGCTTTTCCCAGCATCTTCAGAGTATGAACTTTCAAGGTCGGCTCGCCGGTCTTGGTGAGAAAACAACTGCCCTCGACCCCGATGAAATCCCCCAGATCGACCAGCTTGAACAGATCGATCACCTCGTCGCCGACTTCTTTCGCGTGGATGTAAACCTGGATTCGCCCCGTCGAATCGCGCAGATCGACGAAATGACTTTTGCCCATGTCGCGGTGGGCAGTAATGCGGCCGGCCGCGCGCAAGGTGGTCCCTTCGGCGAATTTTTCGCGCACCTCCGCGATGTTGCCGGACGTTTCGAAAGCGCTGCCAAAGGGATTGGCGCCCCGGCTCCGGAGCGTCTCCAGTTTCTCGCGTCGCTGCGCTATGAGATTGTTCTCATCATCCATCGTCTGCGATTGTGTAGCATATGACCCAGGGGTCTCATAGGACCTAATCGACTTATTAGTTTGCAAACGTTTCCCGCCCGGTGCCATACTCTCACGCGTCTCAACCCGGGTGGACCGGCTCGCGGGCGCGCCTCGCCTCATGGATGTCGATTTGCCGCAGACCAGCTCTAAGATTGATGGACCCCTCGTAAAACAGTTCTCGATTTTTCTGCCGAACAAGGTCGGGGCGATGCTGGACGTGGTGAAGCTGCTCCATACCCACAGCACCCATGTGGTGGCGCTGAGCATCGCGGAATCGACCGATTCAGCGATCGCCCGGATCGTGGTCAGCGATCCGGAGCAGGTGGAGGAGTTGTTCCGGCAACACAACGTGGCGTTCGGGGTTTGTTCGATGGTGGTGGTGGAATTGCGCGAAGTGGCGACCCAGCTCGCGAAACTCCTGGCCGCGCTCCTCATGGCGGAGGTAAACGTCCATTTTACCTACCCGCTTCTTACCCATCCCCGGGGCTTTGCCGCTCTCGCCTTGCATGTGGACGACACCGACTGCGCATCGTCTGTTCTCCTCGGCGAAGGCTTTAAGTTGCTCAGCCAGACCGATATCTCGCGGTAGCCGTTTTCGTAATCGTGCTCGTGCTCCTGCTCGTGCTCGATCTGGCAAAGTTTCGATCACGAGCACGAGCATGAGCACGATTACGATAGGTTTTAATTGAACGGTTTTGCGCCCACGCGAATCCAAGGCATAATTCCCGCATCATAATGGACGCAGAAACTGAAGCGATTTCCCCGACGCCGCCGCCCGACAAGATATTTCGGATCGCCATGCTGGTGGTGCTCGCCTTCGGGGCGGCCGAAATTGCCGGTCTCACTGTTTTTTACATTAACCGGTGGCGCACCGAATACGTTGCGGCGCATCCGAAGGTGACGGCGCCAGCCGCTCCGGTGGCTTCGGCCCCGCCGGTCACCGAGACCAAGACGACTCAGCCGGCGACGAGCCAGACGACTCCGAGCGCGGCAGCCCTTTCCGCTGCGGAACGGTTGCTGAAGGAAGCCACGGAGTTGCGCGACAAGGGCGATACGACCAGCGCCCTGGCCCGGCTCCAGGAGGCGGCCCAGCGCGATCCGAAAAATGCGAACGTGCTCGCGGAAATGGCGATGATTTACGAATCGATCCAGCTTCCAGATCGCGCGAACGAGACCTGGAAAAAAATCGAGGAGATCGGGCCCTCGGCCGGGGCGTTCTATGAGCTGGCCGAAATGAAATTGAAAGCCGGGGTTACGGCCGCCCAGCCTCCCGCTACCACCACCGGCCCCGGCCTGACCGGTTCAGCCCCGCTCGATGCCGGCACGACCCGGAGCGACGCCGACGGCATTCCGGACGGATCGACCTTCGGAATTACCGAATTGACCGCCACGGAGACTCCGGACCCTGAAGCCGACACCAACATGAAGCTGAAGATCAGCGTGAAAGTGCGGCCAAACACGCCCATCGATCACACGAAGGTGAAGATCCAGGTCTTCTTTTACGACACGGTGGACAACAAGGATGTCGTCCTGACCGATGCCGACGTCAGTTATGAATGGCTCACGCCCCATCACGATTGGAAGGAGACGAATCCCGAGGTCCTGGCGGTGACCTACCTGCGGGCGAAGAAAACAG
>JBAPMH010000427.1:0-6803 GCA_049278515.1 Chthoniobacterales bacterium | reverse complement strand
GAAATGCTTGCAGGGTTCAAATGTGTTCCCGGTGCCACAAGCTCCATCACTACCGAGTCATTCCTCGAATCGCTCAAGACTGCCGCCCAAGCGGCAATCGACTGGCTTTCGGAAAATTGGTTTGTTGAATGGCTGAAAGAACCTGCCCCAGACGCGATAAGCGCGGAAAACAATTCCTCGGTGATAATGCAGTTTAACGTCGATGACAGAAAGCTATTGTTCACAGGAGATGCTGGGGTGCCTGCCCTAACTGCCGCTCTGGATTACGCCGACAAGGAAAACATTTCTCTTGCGGGAATCCGTTTCTTTGATGTGCCTCATCATGGCAGTCGGAAAAATCTTGGACCAACGATTTTGAACCGTCTTTTCGGGGGTATTCGCCAGGACCAACGGCGGGATTGGGCAGCTTTCATATCAGCGGCCAAAGACGGTGCGCCAAAACATCCTCACAGGAAGGTAACAAATGCGCTCCAGAGACGCGGCGCGAATGTTTATAAAACGGCCGGGGAGTCTAAGTGCTATCGACACGACGCGCCTACGCGTAATTGGTCGAACGCAATCCCGGTTGAGTTTTATGGACTGGTTGAGAATGACGGCTAACGCAAAACTTTTTGACCATTACAGTTTTCGAGCGCGCCTCCAGCCCGCTCTCTTGGCATTGCTGCCAGCCGCACTCGCGGTATTTGCATGGACAGGACCTGGGGCGCGATGGGTGTCCGCGCTTTGGACATTATTCGACACCGCTGGTGGCACTTTTTTTCTGGCAAATGTGGCGCGTAATCGCGGCCGCGAGTTGGAACCTAGGCTGTGGGATTCCTGGGCTGGTACGCCGACAACTCAACTTCTTCGCCACTCGGGGCCTGCGAATCCTGTTCTGCTAGAACGTTGGCACAAGCATCTGTCTCGGCTTTTAGGAAAGAAGTTTCCGACCCGGCAGGAGGAGGCCACTGATTCAGTTGCAGCGGATCATCTTTACAGGGCGGGAACGAAATTACTAATTGATCGCACCCGCGACGTGAAGGCATATCCACTGCTTTACAAGGAAAACGTAAACTATGGCTTCTGTCGAAACCTTTACGGGTTGAAATCGACTGGAATCATAATGTCGGTGCTTGGCATTGTTGGGAGTGGCGCAGCTTGGTTTTGGAAATCCGGCATCTCGCAGATGGCACCTTTGGTGTGTGCGACCGCCAGCGCTGCATTTCTAATCTGGTGGCTGACAACCGTGAAACCATCGTGGGTGAAACAGCCTGCCTTCGCCTACGCGGAGCGCCTGCTTGAAAGCAGCGAAAAGCTCTTCAAAACGACGAGCGCGAGGGCAAAATAGCCGTGGCCGCCGCCGTCACCTTGCAGGTTCAGGTCGTGTTTTCGCCTCAAATCTATTCCGTTTTTGACGACAAACCGACCGGCGTTGATGGTCGCATTCTGCCGGTCGAAATGCGGCGCGACTTCGACTATACGCCGATTGCCATAATCGTAATGGAGCTATCGCGAGATGTGAGTGTGAATCTGTTCGCGAATTGGCTTTTTCAAAAATTTCCCCAAAAGGTTCGGAAGACAATCACCATTCGCAGGCGAGAGATGGTTTGGAACAAAGGCGAAATCGTGAAAATCCTCGAAGAGGAATTTACCGAGAAGAGTTAATCTCGCTTCGAGGCCAGGCTCGCAGGTTGCACGTCTAGCGGGCTCAAAGGTATTCCCAAGCGACTCCTGCCCATGCCTTCGGCGAATCGGCGCTACGCGACAACTGATATTTACACGTGTCGCGATTGCGCGCGTGACCTGCAGGCTAATGCACAATCACGACATCATGTCGCGATTCCTGTCGCGATCCACCTTTTGAGGCCAACTCAGAAGCCCTATCGCGACGCAATGTCGTGCTTTGTGTCGCGATCAAACCCTCAGGTATTCGGTCGCTGGCCCGCGTCCGACGCGCCGCAGCAAACCCAGTTTTACAAAATGGCCGAGGTGCCGCTGAGCTGTGCGGGGGGTCACGCCCATATGGCGCTTATATTCGCTCTGCGTGATGCCAGCGCGGCCCGAGAGAAAGGTCCACCCTTTTTGTTCTTCTGCCGTGAGTTGATCAAGAATCGAACTGTCCAAGGTTCTGGTGGCACTCTCCGCATGTCGATAAAGCGTCAGCACCAAATACGGGTCTTCCCAAGTATATGTCGGAAGTGGCAAGCCGATTTCGGACGCACGAGATTCCATGGACTTCAGCCCCAGTCCTCGCTCTTCTGCGAGCTCCATCTTGGCAAAAACGTAATGGAGGACCGGATTGCGGCTCAGCATCGGTGCATTAAACTTCTGAAGTTGCTGTAGCGTAATCGGCTCGATAGGCCCACCTGGACTCTTGATCACAATTGTATCCGGAGTGACTACCAACTGGCATTTCGCCCCAGCGAGATCGTAGTTTCGGTGCACGAGCGCATTGACGATGCCTTCGCGCAGCAGCTCATAAAACTTCTGCAACGCTTCTTTTCTTTGTGCACCGCTCCGATTGATGGGGTTTGGGAGCTTGTCTTTCAACCACTGGATAGCTTGTTCGGGAATTAGAACCATCGGGCCATCGAAGTCACGCACGTCCTCGGTGCTGGCGTTGGGATAGTGGATCGTCGCGAGCAAACCCGCCTGCGGCTTTATGTCACGTGGCGACTTGCCGAAGAGGAGCATCCCAAACCCAGCGGGAATGAACTTCCTTCCTTCTACTTGGAGCAAACCTTGCTGCACTAGCCGACGCAGAAACGGCTCCGATCCGACGGGCTCTTTCATCCCCGTCAACGTTCGAAATCGCTCCAGAACTTCACCATCGAAGTCACTCAGATCCGCGGTCGAGACCGGATCTTCCAACGTCGAGAGTGTGACTGGCGTCGCTGCATCCTTCTCCGCTGCAGCTTTCCGATCCAAAGCCTGCGCGATGAAATCCCTGTTAGCCTCGCGAATGTCCTCTTGTAGATCGCGATCGAACATCTCCACCGTGACTCCGTGGTCTTGCAGATGCTTGATTCCTTTGCGATCCACGGTGGGATCGGGATCCTCGAGACCCACCCAAACTTCCTTAATACGGGCGAGCACGATTCGCTCCGCGCAGCCCAGCTTGGGATGCTGACGAGAGCCGGGGGCACACGGCTCCAGCGTCACAAACAGCTTGGAGCCGTCCAGCGGGACTGCCCGATTTTTCCGCTCCAGAAGAGCGAACTCAGCGTGATCTCCATCACGGAGCTCGCCGCGCCATGCGGTTTCGATCGAACCATCGGACTTGACCAACACCGCACCCACCAGCGGACTCGCCTTGCCATCGGAACGAGGCTCATTGACTGACTTCCGCATCACCTCGATGGCCTTCTTCATCATCTTTCGCGCATCGAACCTCGACTTTGCAGGCATCGCGCGGGTCCTTAGGATTTCCGCCGCCGGGCGACTAGCCGTGGAACAACAGCCAGCCAGCCGGCCGGCCGGCCGAGTGTCCTTGGCAGGCATTTCCACGTCCTAATCCTACACTTCACCATTTTCTTATCCGTGTTTGCTGCCCTGGCGCGCCCCCGCCCAAGGCGTGGATGCTATTTGGTCTATGCACAGGGCGATAGTCGGGATCATATAGTGGCGAAAATGCACTGCCGGTTTCTTGACCCAATTTCCGAAAATTCGCTCTGAGCTCCGATACGCGTTTAGGAGGGTTTGCCAAGTGGCGCTTTGCTATAAGTCTCTCCGCGCGTTTGCTCAGGCGTTTGCGTTTCACGGCTCTGTCTTTCGTCCACTTTCGTCCATCCGAAACGCGGAGACCAGCTCGAAAGGTGAGTTCGCTTGATTGGGACGAATGTCGGAGTTGCCACCCTGCCTTTTCGCTCGTGCCCATTTTTCCCATCCCAACCGTTCAGATTGCAGCGCGGCTCCGTTTCGCGCGGGCCGCGGCAAAAATTCCCGCCCCGACAATGTTCGCCCCCACGATCACGGCACTGATCTTGAGGGTGAACGCGAAATTGCTTTGCACGGTGATGATCGGAAAAACCGAGAGGACAACGTAGAGGAGCGTCATAAGAAATCCCGAAGCCGCCGCGATCCGGAGCCACCAGGGCGGCGCGGGTTTGAGGGCGGACAAACCGGCAAGCGGGATGGCAAACATGACCAGATAGGTCAGGGCGTAAAAGATACCGCCGGCGTTGAAAAGCAGCTGAAACGACTCCTGCTGTCCGACTCCGATCAGGCTGAGCGAGCCCATAATGAGGGTGACGACGCCCACGAACAGGATCGAATTCGCGGGAGTCTTGAAACGGGGATGCAGTTTTGTGAACCAGCGCGGCATGAGGTGATCCCAGCCGGCCACCATCGGAAGCCTGGTCAGGCCGGTAAAGTTCACGCTGGCCTGGGCAATCCGGAGAATGATCAAAAGAGCGAGCGCAAGGGGAACAACCAGGGCCGCCACCCCAAAACTGGCGAACCCCAGGCTGAGCACCTGCGGAATTGGCGCGATCAAGTCGATCTGGTCGGGATGGACAAAGGCTAGCACCGAGCTGGTGCCAAGAATAAACATGACGGCGATGAGCGGCGCGGCAATCATGACCGAGCGGCCAATCGTCCGCGCCGGGCTCCGGCATTCGCCGGCCAGGATCGCCACGTATTCAAATCCTCCCAGCGCGCCGAAGCCGAGCTTGCCCAGAATGTTCAGGCTTAAGAGCGAGAAGACCGGCATCGCCGTTGCGAGGGGATGATATTCCCGAAGCTCGCCGCGGGCGACATGGATGAAAGGGAGCGCGAGAAGGGCGGCGAAGATCGCGAGCATGATAATCCCTCCGACGTTGTGGACCCATTTCCCGACGCTGAGCCCGATCGTGGAAATGACCACGAGCAGGGCAATCACCCCAACACTGGTGAAGGTGATCAGCCATTTGTTGGACGAAATCCAGGCGCCCGATGGACCAATGGCGTAGGCCAGATTGGTGGTGAGTTGGAGCCCGAGCTCTGAGGTGTTGGTGATGACGTAGAGCCACAGATTCCATGCGACCATGAAGCCGGCGGCTTCGCTGAACCCGAGCTTGGCCCATTGATAAAGCCCGCCTTCCAGCGGCATGAGCCGGTTCAAATAAATGACGACCGCCGCCGACGGCAGATAAAAGAAGGTGATGGCCAGCAGCCAAAAAACGACGTGCGCAGGGCCGAGCTTCCCCGCCGCGCCAACCCACGACAACCCGATGATGAAAAGAATCTGGGTGAGCGCGAGATCGCGCAGGCCGAGTTCTTTCCGAAACTCGGCGCTCCGTTGCTCAACACGTTCTTCGCCGGCGCGTAGAACCGCTGCTGCGAGACGATCTTCCTCCGCCATGAAGGCCGGATCGTGACCCAGTTACGCCATTCTGTCGACAATCCGCCTCAGCGCGGAGCGAACTCTAACGCTTCTTCTTCGAAGCGCTCCGCTTCTTGGCGCCGCGCTTCGCGGGACGTGCCTTTGAGCCGCCCGCTTTCTTGCCGCGGGCCTTCACCGCCGATTTCGACCGGCTCGATTTCCCACCGCGTGAGGCGCCTTTGGCTTTTCCGCTGGATTTCGCCTTTGCCCCTTTGCCCTTCTTGACCGCCGCTTTCTTTGCGCCCCCGCGGGATTTACCGCTCTTCTTCGTGGCGGGCGAAGCCTCCTTTGCCGAGCTCTTCGAGGCTGCCTTGGCTTTGGCGACGACTTTCTTGACGGCCTTGCGCACTTTCGGAGATGAACTTGATGAGCCGGCGGCTCGTCCGGCCAGCGCGCCGAGCACGCCGCCCACCACTGCCCCTACAGGGCCGGCGACGCTGCCAAGAACCGCTCCAGTCGCGGCGCCGGCAGTTTGCTTGGAAATGGGTGGGATCTGGATGTTTTCCGATGATGAACCGGAGTCGGTGGATCGTTGATTTTCTTCAGCCATAACGTGAGTGCTCCTTGAGCGATAAGTTGGTGTTGAATGTACTTCGGATGCCGCCCCGCTCTTAGCCGTGACGGATTTCGATTTAACGTCTCATCCGGCCCGTTCGCCCAAAGCTATGGCCTTGGCTTCGGCGAAAAGGAGACGTTCTCCCGTTCGACGGCGGCGCCCCGGCTGAGGAAGAATTCACGCAATTCCGGCGTGTAATACTCTTTGTTCTTGCCGGGATTCAGTCCGAAAAACATGCGGCCCCCGGGATTGAGATGGTGCTCCAGGTCGTCCAAAAAGAAACCCCACTCGGACGGACCCCACCACCAATCCTGCTTGCTGATCCGGTTAAAATCGGTCGAGAACGCCGTGATCAAATCGAACTTCCGTCCCAAATCAGGAAGCCGCTCCTGCGGCCGAATCGTCCAGACGCGGCGCTCGACGTGAAAAAGTTCAAGTAGTTGCGTGAACAGCGGAAATTCGTCGATATCCAATCCGAGGCAATCGTGCCCAAGATGTTGCAGGACGAAGAGAAAGAATCCGCCACCGCAGCCGAGATCAAGGACCGACTTCGGCGGGCAGAGATGCAGTTTCAGGTCTTGCGCGCGGACAATGTTCAGCCGGAGCCAGCGCTGCACATCGGCATATTTCGCGTAATGCTCGTTTGATGAAGCGTATTGCGCCTGGATCTCAGCCAGCTTGACCTGATCGATACGGCTGAAGATCGGCGAAAGAGGCAGCGGATGGATGAACCGTTCCGCTCGCCGCCAGGCCCGGCGGTAGGTTAGAGGCTGGGCCAGCTTAACGACTTTGTGGGAAAATTTCACGGGTCAGCCGGCAAAAGAAAAATGCTGACGGCAATGGCCCAGCGTAGCGTCACGCTGTTCCCGCCCAAAAAAGGACACGTTAGGAGGATGGGACTCCAAT
>JBAPMH010000426.1:0-3196 GCA_049278515.1 Chthoniobacterales bacterium | reverse complement strand
CTGTAGCCGCTTCGCTGTGCGAAGCGTGACAGGGCGCGTCGTTCGCTAAGGAGGCTACCTCTCACGCCGCCCACAGGGCGGCGGCTACAGAAGACTAAAATTTTCGTTGTGATCCTTTGTGACCTTTGTGAGAGATATCTCCATGAGCACGAATATTCGCCGCGGATTGATTCTCTTTGTTGCCCTCGCGACCGGCTTCTCCGCCAGAGCTGCCGAGGATCTTGCCCCGATCAAAGCCGAGGTAACGAAACGCCACGATGAAGCCGTCAAGCGTCTCCAGGATTGGATCAAACTGCCCTCGATCGCGGCGGAAAACCTCAACTCTGCCGAGGGCGCTGAATACATGGCGAAGCTCGCGAAGGAAGCGGGCTTCCAGCAGGCAACGGTCATCCAGACGGAGGGAAAGCCGGGTGTGTTCGCGACGTTCGATGCCGGCGCCAAAAAAACCGTGGGCCTTTATTTCATGTATGACGTCAAGCAGTTCGATCCGAAGGAGTGGACGTCGCCGCCGCTCGACGCCGCCCTGGTCGACAAACCGAACATTGGAAAATGCGTCGTCGGCCGCGGCGCCGTGAACCAGAAAGGACCCGAAGCGGCGTTCCTGGCCGCGCTTCATGCCATCAAAGGCGCGAACAAGAAGCTACCCGTGAATCTGGTCATGGTCGCGGAGGGCGAAGAGGAAATCGGCTCACCGCATATTGGACAGATCGCGCTCAAGCCGGAAGTGAAGGCGGCGCTGGAGAAAACCATTGGCGTGTTTATGCCTTCGGCTTCCCAGGGTCTGGATGGCGTCGTGACGGTAAGCCTCGGCGCCAAAGGCGTGATCGAATGCGAGCTCACGTCGAGCGGCGAGAAATGGGGACGCGGCCCGGCCAAGGACATTCATTCTTCCCTCAAGGCGATGGTCGATAGCCCGGCCTGGCATCTGGTGAAAGCGCTCGACACCCTCGTCTCGGCGGACGGCAATGACATCACGATTGATAATTACCCAAAGCCGCGGCCGCTTACGGCGGAAGAAAAGAAGATGATCGCCGACGCTTCCAAGCGGCAGGACGAAGCCCAGCGGAAGAAGAGCCTCGGCGTTCAGCATTGGATCAACGATCTCCCCTTTGAACAGGCGCAGGAACGACTCGAATCGCAGCCCACGGTGAATATCGAAGGATTGGTCGGCGGTTACACGGGGCCCGGAGGAAAGACAATTCTGCCGCACCAGGCCGTGGCGAAAATTGACATGCGCCTCGTGCCCGGGATGAAAGCGACCGACGCGCTCGCGGCCCTGAAAGCGCATCTGCAGAAACGCGGGTTTGGCGACATCGACGTAAACATGACTGGCGGTTACGACCCAACGACGACACCGGCGAACGCCCCGCTGATTCAGTCACAAATAGCAGTGCTGAAGGCCGCCGGCATCGATCCGGTGATGTGGCCCTGGAACGCCGGTTCGTATCCCGGTTACGTTTTCACCGGCGAACCGCTCAAACTGGCCTCCGGTCATTTCGGTCTCGGCCACGGCAGCGGGGCGCATGCGCCCGACGAATATTACGTTATCGAATCCACGAACCAAAAGATCCAGGGCTTCGACGGCGCGGTGATGTCGTTTGTCGAATATCTCTACGAACTCGGGAAGTAGAGCGGCGTCAAGGAACGGCGATTTGAAATCGCCGTCTGGTCGGCGGTTGCAAACCGCCGCTCCTTGAAGCTCGGCAACGCGCGACGTCATTATACCGCGGGTAAGCTGCCTCATCCCGAGTCGCGCAGACGACGAGGGACCTCCCACGCGGTCTGCCGTTACCGAAGGATGCGTGCGGGTACGTCCGTCACGCCGATCCTCGTTCAGCGCGAAAGCGGATTTGTAGTCGATCGTACGACCGCGGGGTCCCTCGACTCCGCTGCGCTCCGCTCGGGATGACCGGCGTAGACGATTACTTCTTCTTGCCTTCGCCTGGCCGGTAATCTTCCTCGGCGGCTTCGAACGCTTTCTCCAAGCCGACCATGTCTTCGCCGGGGCGCAGATTGTCGAACGCTTCGGATTCGCGTTTGAGTTCCTCTTCGGAATAGTTCGCGGCCTTGATGGAGAGACCGATCCGGCGCTCGACTTTGTCCACCTTGATGACGCGGGCTTCGACTTCCTGGCCGACCTTGAGCACGTCCTTCACCTTCGCGACGTGATCCTCGCTCAACTGCGAGATGTGAACCAGCCCGTCGATGTCGTCCTGCAATTGGACGAACGCGCCGAAGCTCGCCAGCTTTGTCACCTTGCCGGTGACGAGATCGCCGATCTTGTACTTGGTGTCGATTTCCTTCCAGGGATCGTCGCTCAGCTGTTTGATGCCGAGGCTGATTCGCTGGTTCACCTTGTCGATGTCGATCACGACCGCTTCGACTTCGTCGTTTTTCTTAAAGACTTCGCTCGGATGATTGATCTTCCGGGTCCAGCTCAGATCGGAGACGTGGATCATCCCGTCAATGCCGTCTTCCAGCTCCACGAACGCGCCGTATGCGGTCATGTTGCGGATCGCGCCTTTCACGTGGCTCCCGATGGTAAATTTCTTCTCGATCTCATCCCACGGATTCGGCTCGAGCTGGCGCAGGCCGAGCGAGATTTTCTGCTCTTCCTTGTTTACGCCGAGCACGACGGCTTCGACTTCCTGGCCCTGGGTCAAAACATCGGACGGGCGCATAATCCGTTTCGTCCAGGACAATTCGGAAACGTGAATGAGACCTTCGACGCCCTCCTCCAATTCCACGAAGGCGCCGTACGGCACCAGGTTCGTGATCTTGCCTTTGACGTGCTGGCCGGCCGGGAACCGCTCTTCGATCTGGTCCCACGGATTCTTCTGCGTCTGCTTCAGGCCTAACGAAACCCGCTCTTTCTCCTTGTTGATGTCGAGCACGATGACTTCGAGGGGCTGGCCCACCTTGAGCAACTCGCTCGGATGCCCGAGGCGGCCCCAGGTCATGTCGGTGATGTGAAGGAGGCCGTCCATGCCATCGAGGTCGATAAAGGCGCCGAAATCCGTCAGGTTCTTTACGCTGCCCTGGACCCGGTCGCCCACCTGCACGCCTTCGAGGAACTTCTGGCGTTTCTCGCTCCGTTCCTGCTCGATCAGTTCGCGCCGGCTCAGGACGACGTTCTTCCGGTCGTCGTTGATCTTGACGATCTTGAAATCGTAGGTGTTGCCGACAAACTGCTGCA
>JBAPMH010000425.1:0-2718 GCA_049278515.1 Chthoniobacterales bacterium | reverse complement strand
ACGGCGACAGAGCGCCGTCGCTACAATTTGCAAACGAAATCGGCGCTCCTACGTTGGCGCTCGATCCATGACGAAACCGCAACTCACCCAGCCTCTCGTCTTCGAGCCTCTTTTCATGGAACGGGTTTGGGGAGGGCGGCGGCTGGAGTCGCTCTACGGAAAGCGATTGCCTTCGGCGGCGCTCATCGGCGAATCGTGGGAGATCGTCGATCGGCCCGAGGTGCAAAGCGTGGTCCATGAGGGGCCGCTTCGCGGCCGAACGCTGCATCAGCTTTGGTGCAAACAGCGCGAAGCGATTTTTGGACGCGTTCCCGATTCGCCGCGTTTCCCGATCCTGGCGAAGTTGCTCGATGCGCAGGAAAATCTTTCGTTGCAAGTGCATCCCCCGCCCCGCCTCGCCAAGGAACTGGGCGGAGAAGCGAAATCCGAATTGTGGTATGTCGCCGACGCCGCTCCAAAGGCGCGGCTGTATGCCGGATTGAAGAAGGGTTGCACCCGCGGGGGTTTCGCCGCGGCCCTCGAACGAGGCAAGGTCGAAGAGCAGCTTCACCAACTCGACATCGTGGCCGGCGACGCCATCTTTCTTCCGAGTGGCCGACTCCACGCCCTCGGCAGCGGCAGCCTGCTGGTGGAAATCCAGGAAAACAGCGACACGACTTATCGCGTTTATGACTGGAACCGGATGAAAAAAGGGCGCGAGCGCCGACAAATGCATCTCGCCGAGGCGATGCGGTGCATCGACTTTGACGATCACGAGCCGGCACTGCTGCGCCCGGAAGGCGAATCGCTCATTCGGCACGCGACGTTCGAGGTCGAGAAGTGGGCTCTGGCAGTGGAGCGTCAGATGGCCGAGCCCGGAAGATTTGCCATCGGGGCGTGCCTGACCGGCGAATTGTCCTGCGCTGGGCGCGATTTCAAGCCCGGGGAATTTTTTCTCGTTCCGGCAAGTCTGGAAGACCGCTCGCTCCGGCCGAAAGGCGAGAACGTTTCGCTCTTGCGGGTGACGATACCACGCTGAGCTCTAATGTGGGAGCGGCCTTTGTGCCCCGACTTCGAGCATTCCTCGAAACGAAAGTCGGGGCGCAAAGGCCCCTCCCACATTGGACTCTAGATGTGCAACCCGGTCAGCCGTGGGCCCCGGGGCGTGTTCTGCACCGGCTGGACGCCGTTGATTTTCCACGAATTGCCTTCCGCGATGAGGCTGTAGAGGAAGGAACGGAGTGAGCCATTGGCCCCGTGCAAGTAGACCTGCACCACCGCTACCGAGCCGCTCACTTCGACGAGGCCAAATTCGATGTGCTGGGCATTGGTCATATCGCCGTAGTCACGCCGGATCATGGATTCGAATTGCGGGATGGTGAATTTTTGTTGGACCCCGCTGGCGGCGTGGAGATAAGCGCTCCGGTAATCGTCGGCGCGAAACGCGGCCAGCTGCTGTTCGACGATGGAAAAAAGCTCGTGCGGAGCCGGCGTTGGAACCTGCAAACGCACGCGATGCGTGACTACAACCGCCGACGCGCAAAGCGAAAGGAAGAAGAGCAAGAGCGCGGCTTTGATTGTTCGCGTCACGGGAATGTAGAGCCTACCAGACCGGTCAAGCTGGTTTCGTGCTCATGCTCGTAATCGATTCCTTCCCCTCGATCACGAGCACGAGCACGAGCACGATTACGACGGATCTGCAGTCAGCCGCCGGAGATACTGAAAGGAATAAAGACCAGTGCTGTGGCCATCCCCCCAGCGCGGCTGAAGCGCGTACCCGCCGATCATCTGCCAGCCAACCAGCTCGAAACTCGAAGGCGTATAGGTGACGTCCGGCCGCGAGATGTTGCCGAGAACATCCGGCTCGCCGCCGCAACTGGCGCACGGGCAGGCGCGCCGGAAACGTTCGAGGGGCAGATACGATTCCACGCCGTCGCTCCAGCGCATGGCGAGCTCGTCCCCGATCAACTGCACGTCTTTCAGTTCGAGTGGCATTAAGGCAAACCTAGGCCTGACGTATGTCATTGCCAATTTGCTCAAACCCCAACCATAATTCTCCGGAGGCATTCGCATGAAAAAACTAACCATTCTTTCAATCCTTTTGGGGCTCGCTTCGACAACGTTCGTTCGCGCCGAAACCCTCGTCGCCCTTACCTCTGGCAACCGGCTTTTGTTTTTCGACAGCGCCACCCCCGGGACGGTGACGAAAACCATTTCCATCTCCACGGCGGGCAGCGAGGCGTTGGTCGCCATCGATTTCCGGCCGGCTACCGGGGACCTTTATGCGATGGGCGCCAGCGGCCGGCTTTATGTGTTGAACCTGACAACCGGCGAAACCTTCGTTCCACCTGGCCCTCCGACGACGCTCAGCGGCACCCGCTTCGGTTTCGATTTCAATCCGACTGTGGATCTCATTCGCGTGGTGAGTGACCTCGACCAGAACCTCCGCCTTAATCCCAACACCGGCAGCCTGACCGCTACGGATACGGCCCTGACCTACGCTGCCGGCGACGCTCACGCCGGCGCCAATCCAAACGTGGTCGGGGCCGCCTACACGAACAACTTTGTCGGAGCCGCGGCAACGGTGCTTTACGACATTGATTCGACCCTGGACGTGCTCGTGATTCAAAACCAACCGAATACCGGCATCCTGAACACCGTTGGCAATCTGGGAGTCAACACGACGGACGAAGTCGGCTTCGACATTTCACAAGGAACCGGCGTCGCTTATGCCTCTCT
>JBAPMH010000424.1:0-8599 GCA_049278515.1 Chthoniobacterales bacterium | reverse complement strand
GTCGGCGAACATGATAGCTTTGATCTCCTGCCGGCCCGAGGCCCGGACCCACGCTTCAAATTCATCATCGCTATTGCTGGCATCGACATCGAACGCCTCTGTATCCATCAGCATCGAAGGCGGTTTTGTAGCTATCGGAACGACCTTTACCTGGGCGCCATGGTTGCGCCAATAGCGAACAAACGATCCGGTGCCACCCGGAGCGCCGGTGTATCCGTCCCAGACCGCTAATGGAGTGATCTCGAGATCCAGCGATCGCGCAAAAATGCGCGCCAGTCCGTTCATCGCCAGATTGCAGTACTCGAAGCCGGTGGCGCTGCCCGGCATGTAAAGCTGGCCGAGAATGCGGATCGAGGCCGCGCGGGATAGGACGCGTTCGAAGCGTTCGACCCATGCCTCGTTTCCGTCGACGGCGACACTCGTCTTGACGAATTCCTCAGCGGGCCATGGTAGGACGAGGTGAACAGTTCCACCGCGCGCAATCATCGCTTCGAGAAACAGGATATCGGAACCAGAGGCTGCGCTCGAGAAACCGATGCCGGCGTTCATGGCGGCCAATTGCTTCTCGAGAAGGGCCTTTACTTCGCTTTCCTTTTCCGGTGGAAATCGCGGTGTCCGCCGCTCAGGCGCATCAATCATGTGACCCGAGAAGACAACGAGCTTCGGAATGGGGAAACAGCTATCGAACGTATCCGGCCGCCCATAAAGTTGACGGGACAAGGTGCGGGCCTGCTTCCGTGTGGAGGAGAAGGCGCGCAGGTTATCCTGTTCGGAAGCGACCGCAGCTTGATAGGCGCGCCGGGCTCCTCCCGTGTCGCCCAGGACAACCAGCGCTTCCGCCACGGTGGCGTGCTTCCAATAATCGTCCGGTTGTTTGTGGCAGATCTCCAGGACGCTTTCAGCGATTCGCCGCGCTTTGTCGGTCTGATCAAGGAGGAGAGCTATGGTAGCGGCATTGATTCCGGGATAAGAGTCAGGCGGTTGGACTTCGAAAGCGCGATTGTAATATTCGAAGGATTGCTGGAGAAAATGGTCATTCGCCGGGTCAGCGCACCATTCGTCCTTGTAAGTCCGCCCCAGGATACTGAGGGTTTCGCGATTAGTAGGATCTTTGGCCTCGAGGGTTTTGAGGATGACTTGAGCGCGAGCGGCAGAACCCATCTGGGCAAGCGCGAGGGCCATGCGTTGCTGGAGCCAGTCATCATCAGGATGATTCTCGACCGTGGCGCGGGCCGCGTCGTAGGCAGTAAGGAATTCTCCGGCAGAAAGGGCGCGCTTAACGAACGCATGGACCGCCTGGATATCGTCGAGCCACTCCGTTCGTCGCCGCCATAATTCGTGAAGGGCGACGGTGGCGCTGGGCGCGTTCTTAACTTCAGGCAGGTCAGACACGAGGTTTACGAGCAGCCCGCCTCAGCGGGAGACGACTGCGATGCAATTAACCGATAGCCTGTGCACTGGCCAGCAATTTCTGTGAAATCGCGGCCCGCCGGGACCGGCCACCGTCAATGGTGGCAGCAATCGTGTTCGCCTGATCCGTGGTCGTGATCGCACCCGTGATCGTGGTGGTGGTGGTGCGATGACCAGGAGGGAAAGGGATCGATTAGTTCCTGCCAGCCTGCCTCTCCAGCAGCAACTTCCGAATCCGTCAAAAGACAGGAATCAAGCTGCCTTCTCAATGAATCCGGATCGAGCCCGATTCCAAAAAAGGCGATCGCCTGCCGCCGATCGCCGAATGGTTCCTGCCATTCTTTTCGCGTGCGAACAGGCATGTCAAATTCTCGGGCGTGATCGTCACGTGCGGCCCACCAGTTGCCGGCAGAGGCGCAATGAAACTCGGCGCCCGCGAGGTTGAGTCCACCGGCGAAGTCCATCCGACTCGCAAGCCAGAAAAAGCCTTTCGCGCGAAAAACTCCCGAAAATCCCTCATGAAGGAGATCCCAGAATCTCGCGGGATGAAAAGGCTTTCGAGCGTGATAAGCCAGGGCCCGGACCTTGCCTTGCAATTGGTCTGCGTGATCGGACTCGATAAGCTTGCGCCATCCCGCCCCCTCGAGGGCCGCGGCAAAATCAAAGGCGCCAGCACCCTCGAGAACTCGTTCAAGATTATCCCGGGAAAGCTCGAATACCTGGGCAGCCGGATTGAGCGCCAAAATAATTTCCCCTGCGAGGCCGAAGGCGGGGTCATTCTGGTCGCCCTGGAGAAAAACGATGCTGGCAAATTCCACCTGCTCAGCGATGAAGCAGGGAGAGAAAGTATCCGCGGCCTCGCGCCGATGGATTAACGCATCGAGCAAAAGAGTTGGAGTGATCGCCAAAATGGTAGCTGCCAGCCGCGCCACCTCCGGCAAAGAGTGGGCCGTTTCCGCCTGGGGGACAAAGAGAGAGGCGAACGCCATCGGTGGAGTGGCGGCGTCGCATTCAATCAGTAAATGATCTACAGACTTCCTGTCAGCGATTGCTCTAATCTGCTTTGCTATTTGCTCCGGGACATAACCGTCGCCGTCGCGAGGGCGCGCCAGTTCTTCGACGAATAGGCTTGTTGTCTCTGAATCTGACGCCGGACCTTCACCCTGTCTCGGAGATGCGAGTAATCCCACTCGCACCTTTGCCTCGGTTTTCGCCAACCCTCCTAACAGTTCCGGCGCGGAAGGGCCGGTCACAATCGATACCGAAAGAAGGGATCTGCCCATCAGCGAGAGAAACGAGCCATGGCGCGTCCCGAGATTAGCTTGACGGAGGAGGCTTGCCAGCGCGGGCAGCCGGCGGAGGAGGTTTGCCGGCCCGAGCGGCCGTGGCGGCGGGGGCGGCGCCTGAGACAACATTCGGTGCCATGACTTCGGCCCGCCAGGGAATGGCGAGACGATGAAGGATCGACTTGGCCTCGAGAGGCGCAAGGTTCGGCATTTCCGAAATCAGCCGTGCGAGCAGGCCACTCATGATCGGGGCGGCAAAGCTGCTCCCGGTCACTTCCTTGGAAGAATGGTTGTTCCAAGGCAGAGTGACGTCCACGCCGCGGGCGGCGAATTCGACGAGATGACCCGGCTTGTAGAAGTAGGTATGATCCTCATCGAAGCGAGCCATATTCACCGTAACCACACTCGGAAAGTAACCGGGCCATTCCGGCGTGGTGAAGTCGTAATTGTTACAGGCGGAAACAATGTGAATCCCCTTGAGATAGGCTTCGTCGATCCATTCTTTGTATTGAAAGATGTGTTCCGCCAGGCCACAGCCGAAGCTGCAATTTAAGACGCGATATCCGTGATCGATGGCTTGCCGGACGCCCTCGCGAATAATGACCGTGCGAGAACCGAGGTTCGCGCCGAGAACGCGGAAGCTGCCGATCTCGGCATCCGGTGCGATGCGTTTGATCACGCTTGTTACCGCGGTCCCATGCCCGAAGACGTCCACTCCATCGCCGGGTTTGACTTCGATTTGGACACCCGCGTCCACGACCTGGAGATCGTGGAGTAAGGTGAGACCGGCCAGGGCCGGGTGATCAATTTCAACTCCGGAATCGATCACGGCCACCCGCACCCCTTTTCCGGTGCCCTTGGCCAGAGCCCGGCGCGCTTCCTCCAATCGGAAAGGACTTGGATCTGGGGTTAGAGACGGTTCCATCCTACAGCAGTGCCGAGAAGCCGATAGTCGATCAAGTCTCTGACCACCGCCGCGATTGTTTGGATGGCGTTAAGCTCGGGCGGTCCGAAGCCGGCCGGAGTTTCTCCCGTGGCGGACGCCTCCCCTTCATGGACAACCACGTCGAGAAGCTGCACGCAGGATATTACTCCGCGCACCTCATTGAGGAAATAGAACGGCACGGCGACCATCGCATAGGTGGTCTTTTGCAATTTCTTGTCGAGCATCGCGCTGTGTTTGGCGTTCTTGTAGACCTGATTCTCGACGAAAGCGTGCTCGCTGGCGACCACCAGACTGATAATCCCTTTGCTGGTCGGCTGCTTGAATCCCATGATTTTCTCCGAGTTTGGCCCGCTATTGTAAGCAACCACCAGATTTTGCTTCTCCGCGTCAAGGAGCCAGATACTGCCTTCGTCGGCCGAGATCCGGGTAAAAGTCTCATGCAGGATCTTGAGCAACATCTCATCGCAGATGCTCAGAAAATTCTCCGGCGTGACGGCCGCGCCCAGCTTGGAGAGATGTTCCTGAAGGGCGGGCCGCAGGGGAACAAAGCGAGGCTCGGGCAGGAAATTGGCGCGGGTGGCGGGCTTCATTCCGGAGATTGTCGAAGGGCCTTGGTTTCGGTGACCAACGCCGGAATCAAATGCGGCTTTTCCTGAAGTAATTTTTTCATTTCGGTCCGCTCCTCCTCGGTGCACTTTCCGCTCGCAAATTTGGCGATTCTCTCCTGGAGCTCTCGTGGGATCGCGGGCGCCGCGCGCCCGGCAACTTCCTGGACGTCGCCGTCGAAGAACTCCAACAGGATTTTGAAATCATCATTCACAGGCAAAGAGTGGTCAAAACAAAATATGGTTAAAGGTATCAGTTCATCTTGTGAGCCCACGAGCGGGTCGCGGCGCGATGAGATTCATCCGGCGGCATCCCGTTGTTTTAGCTCTACTTTTAGACTCATCAGTTGGCCCAGTTTGCGAATTATCTTTCCGTCGCTAAAAAACATCGGAAGAGCTTGCGCAAAGCTCGACAAAGTCGTCCCAGCGCAGTTCCAGCCACGGATCCACCTTTTTCAATTCCGCCAGGATAATGCGTGCTACGTTTTGACGGGTGACATCGAGGGTGCGGCTGATTTTTGATTCATGCCAGCCCCACATCCGGGCGAGCTCGCGCTGCGACACCTGATGAAGATGCACCAGCTTTAGCATCAGGACGGCTTCCGGCTCTTGTTTGGCAAAGGCGGATTGGATCGCCTGACGCAGCAGCTGAAGAAGGTGCTTTTCGCTGGTCGGCTTTTCGGGCTGCGGCCTGCGGTCGAAGAAGTCATCGGGCGATTCGGCGGTCGCGGCGGGAACCTCGACTCGAAAACTCTGCCGTCGTTTCAGATCGACCAAACGGTGGGTTGCTACCGTGAGAAGCCACGATTCCAAGGCGCAGCGACCCTGATATTTGTTCAGGAGCGTCGGACGATTTTCTCGTGCGGCAAAGCAATCGGTCCAAAGGTCGGCCACCAAATCTTCCGCTTCCGTCTGGGTCGCTCCCCGAGCCCGAAGGACTCCCACCAGTTTGCCATGGTATCGGCGGCGCAGCTCCGCCGCCGCAGAAGCGTCAATCGCCAGGACGCGCTGGACAAAGGCGAGGTCCTCCTCGTGACGCGAGATCGCTTCAGTCGGCATAAAGGAAAAAGAGGATGGGGTTGAGTCTCTGGAACGTCAATAATTTTGACCGTGCAGCCCCGTGCCTGGAGGGATTCGAACCCCCAACCTGCTGATCCGAAGTCAGCTGCTCTATCCGGTTGAGCTACAGACACCTTTCCGGCGTGACGGACAAAATCATGGAAACAGGCCGGCCGCGCAAGCTCTGGTTCGGCCGCCGAGGGAACAGTCTTCAAGTGGGTAGGCGCGTTCTCCCCTAATTGCTGGCCTTTGGCGGAATTGCCTTGTCTGTCGCGGCCAAAATATCTTATGGCTCAGAGAAAGGCGTTTATGAATATTTCCCGACTCTCTTCTGGTTTCCGTCCACAACGTCAATTTACGCCGAGACGAATTCTATCAATGGCCGGCGTCGTTCTCGCCCTGCTGACAGCCGTATCGGGGCGAGCCGCTGATGGTTTCCGCGACATCTATGGGCAGCAATTTAAGCCCGGCCAGTCCGGTGAGATGGTGCGGGCGCCAAGGCCCGGCCTCGATTCGCTTCATCGCTGGAACCAGATCGCGGTCGATGCCTCAGGCCTGGATCATACTCCGGTCGCTCCCCAGGAAAATCGGGTCTTTGGTGAGCAACTCGGACCTGCCCGGGCGAGCCGCGCCATGGCGATCGTGCACATCGCAATCTTTGACGCGGTCAACGCCATTGCGGGCGGCTACCATAGCTTTACGGGCATTACCGCAAGGGGCGGCGCGGCCTCTCTGGACGCGGCAATCTGCCAGGCGGCGCACGATACGCTCTGCGCGCTGTTTCCGTCTCAGAGGCCGGCGTTTGATGCCTATTTGGCCGAAGACCTTGCCGGGATGAGCAGTTCGCCTCAGAGAGCCAATGGGATCGACGCGGGCAAGCGAACGGCCGCGGCCATCCTGGCGTTGCGGGCAGGCGACGGCTCGGCAACGCCGGAACAACAGATCGGCGATGGTCCTGGGTTTCACCATACGAGCGATCTGGCCGGGCATTGGCGAAAGGATCCGATCAGCTTGATTCCGGTTGCGCTCGGGGCGCATTGGGGAGAATGCAGGCCGTTTGTTCTGCAAAGCACCACTCAGTTTCGCACCCCTCCGCCGCCGGCGATGACGAGTGCAGCCTATGCCACCGCCTATAATGAAGTCAAAACGCTCGGTGGGGACGGCATTGTTACATCCACCCAACGAACCGCGGCGCAGACGTTCGCCGGGCTCTTCTGGGCCTACGACGGGACCCCGAGCCTCTGTGCCCCGCCAAGACTTTACAACCAGATTACGGTTCAGATCGCGGACCAGACTCACATCGATACGGTGCGTTTGGCGCGACTGTTGGCGCTGGTGAACGTCGCGATGGCTGACACCGGGATGACGGCATGGGAGTCCAAATTTTTCTGGGATTTTTGGCGTCCGGTCACCGGCATTCGGGAGTCCGATCCCGGCACAGGCCCGACAAATAGTGGCGACGGGAACTCGGCGACGATGGGCGACCCCACTTTCCGGCCGTTGGGGGCTCCGGCGAGTAATCTGACAGGACCGAATTTTACTCCTCCGTTTCCCGCTTATCCTTCAGGCCATGCCGCCTTCGGCGGGGCTTTGTTTCAGACTCTCCGCCGATTCTACGGGACGGACCGCCTTGGCTTCACATTTATTTCGGATGAGTTCAATGGCGTTACCAGGGGGAATGATGGCGTTGTTCGACCGTATATGCCGCGCAGTTTTTCGACTCTTTCTCAGGCGGAAGAAGAAAACGGCCAGAGTCGCATTTATCTCGGCATTCACTGGTCCTTCGATAAGACGGAAGGCATCGCCCAGGGCCGCCGGGTGGCAGACTACATCTTTGATCGCACTTTCACGCCTTTGCATCCGTGATGGAATGCGTTTCGCATCGGGTCGGTTGAAATCGCCAGGAGCGGATACAGAGCCGCGACATCTCCGGTAATTGGACAATCTCACCAGCTATCTAAACGATCACCTGGCCGGCTCTGTCGGTGCGCTGGAGTTGCTTGATCGGCTGATCGATACTTATAAGGGAAACCCGCTGGGGGTTTTCTTTCAGGAGTTGCGGAACGATATCCGCGCCGATCAGGAGACACTGCAGGAGCTGATTCAGCAAGTGGGCGCGGAGGAAAGCGCCGTTCGCAAGGCCGGCGCCTGGCTGGTCGAGAAACTTTCGCGAGTGAAAATGCCGGTGAGCGAATCGTCCGAGGACGAAATGGGCCTGTTTCTCGCGTTGGAGGCGCTCGCTTTGGGGATCGGGGGCAAAAGATCCCTCTGGCAGGCGCTCCAGGCCGCCTCCCAGGCGAGGCCGCAACTGGCTCGCTTAAATTACACGAGTCTCGAGAAACGCGCGCTGGAGCAGTCCGAGCGCGTAGAGGCCAGGCGCCTGGAAATAGCACGCCATGTCCTCAAGGCGACATAACCTTCTGGCCGCTCGGTCGCAGCGCGTAATGGGCGATGCCGCAAATGCTTAAACGAATGGTTTTTCCCGTTTCCTCGAGCCGTGTTATTGGCACTTTTGTTGATTTTGTTCTTGAGTGAAAACTTCGGGCCAATCACGCTTCAGGCGTGAAAGCTGACTGCGTTGACGAAAGTCCTGGGGCGTTTACCCATTTCGTCACGACGCGGTGGAGTTTGATCCGCCCTCGTTGCGCCCCGGAGGGAAAATCTGAGGTTGACCCGGCTCTGGCGAAACTCTGCCAGATCTATTGGCGGCCAATTTTTACCTACATTTATCGCCGCGGTTATCCCGCGCCGGACGCGCAAGATCTGACGCAGGATTTCTTTCTCATGCTCCTGGAAGGTAATCTTCTCCAATCGGCCGATCCAAAGCGCGGACGCTTCCGTTCTCTCCTCCTCAAGTCGTTGCAGAATTTCCTGATCGACGCCGCGGTTAAGCGCCGGCGCCACAAGCGGGGCGGAGGTGTCCAATTTGTTTCGTGGGAGAAATGGATGGCCGACGCGCCGACGCAGCTGTCTATCCCGCTGGCAACCATGGAGTCTTCCCAGCCTGAGGCCTTATTCGATGCCGGATGGGCCGCTGCCATCGCGGAAGAGGCTTTGCGACGGCTTCGGATGGAGTGCGAAAGCAAGGGCCGGCGGCGTGTTTATGAAGCGTTGCACCAGTACCTCACCACGGAACGCGCGGAGATTTGTTACCAGGACCTGTCCCGCGTCCTCGGTGTGCCCGAGCCAACGGTGAAAAGTTTGCTGCATCAATTTCGCGCGCGCTATCGCTCGCTCTTGCGGGAGGAAGTCGCCAAGACCGTCGAATCCCCGGCGAACGTGGACGACGAGAT
>JBAPMH010000423.1:0-1803 GCA_049278515.1 Chthoniobacterales bacterium | reverse complement strand
ATGCGCACCGAGGAACGCCGCCGCGCGGGCCGCCGGAGTCGTCGCGTTATCGGCGGTGGCGAGGATATCGCCATCAGAAATGCGGACGAAATTATAATATCCGGTCTTGCGCGAAACCTGCGCCGTGATCGCGGCTTGTCCCGCTCTTCGCAGCTTGCCGAGAGCCTTCTGGGCCGCGGGACTCGCCGGCACGGAGGCCGCGCTTTTCGCCGGCGAGGAGGATTGCGGGGCCGGCGAAGAAGAATTAACCGGGCTCGCGGTGAACGCCAGCGCGAGCAGAAAGGAGGACAAAGTCGTTAGGCGAATCAGTCTTCGATATTTCATTGGTGGAGCCTTTCTCGAATAGGGATTTTTGTGAAGGTGAGGCAGCTATCAATCGCGAAGCCGGCGCGGCCGAGAGGGCGCGATTGTGTTTCCCTAGTTGATCGTTTGATGCAGCCCCTCCGCATGTATCCGGGAGCAAGAAAAATAGAACGGCAGCTAGCCGTCTAATCCCGCCTCGAACAGAGAAAACCCCGGACTTCGCCCCCTGATGAGGGCAAGCGAAGCGCTCGCGCCAAATGAAGGATGGGCGACATCGTCATCGATGCCGTCCTAGTTTCTCCTCTTACGCCGACGGCTTCAGGCTTTCACACTTCGCACCGTAGCTTTCGACCAATGCGGTGACCTGCGTCTGGAACTCATTCTGAGCGGAATACAGTGCGCCGACTGGGTCCGAGAACTCCTTTTGCTTGAGTTCGTCGTCAATCGTCAGCGTCAACTGCGCCAGCGTCTCGATGTTTGCCCGCGAATGGAACTCCATCTCTTTCAGCTTCGAGAGAACCGTCTGCGATTTCTCATAATCGCCCGGCGCCTGCTCGACCGGCGCTTGCTCGGGCGCATCCGCTTGTCTATTTTCGTCGCCCGTCGCCGCTGCTCCCTGGGCCCTTGGCGCACGCTTCTTCTTCCCGCTGGTTCCTGCCCCCGGCGCATTCTCCTGGTGAGACTTTTCCTGCTTTACCTTCTTGTCGTGCGCGACGTTTCTCGGATCTGACATCTTTACTCATACACCAGAATCGCCCGCAGTGCGCGGGTTAATCGCTCGTTCGCCCTGAGTTCATCACGTCGCCGAGATTCTGGCTGGAATACTAACCAACACTTCATTATCGGTTGAAATACGACTATCAATAGTTAGCTCCGACTGCTTTGGTCCTTCTAACTAACGACCAACTCCCACAAATCGATCGCTAATTTACTGTCCGAACATCAACCCCTCCAACCTCTTGGTCGTCGCGATTCCCCGACTGACCTCCGTCTCTATCCTCGCCGCGTTTGCCCCGAAGACGAGGTCAACACCGTTTTCCCCTGCTCACGTTCCGCAAAGGAACGAGAGGAAACTGGTCTCGTCCTGCTCTGGTCTCCCTCCAATCCCACCAATCGCATTCTGCGCAAACTTGGTACATCACCTCTCGCCTCTCGTCGTGAGAGGGTTTTCCTTTTCGATCCGGGCCTTTCACATTTTTCAGCCGCTTTTTGAATTCAGTAAATTTGCCGACAACATCAACAGTCGGCTGAGAATTGAACAAACTGGCCGGCACAACCGCCCGAAGCCACTCATACATCAAGGTTAGAAGAGTCGTTTCATTGCTCTGATGGCACTTTGGGTCTAGGCCCCCTAAATCCGACGCAAAAGCTTTGTATTCATGTGGACTGGGAACGAAGAAAACACAACGATGCTCACTTCTCTGCGAGACGAGCGCATGAAAGAGAGCCATGCCCATCTCAATCGGCATGTTCATTCGCGCAAGATTGTTTTTGCCTTCG
>JBAPMH010000422.1:0-31264 GCA_049278515.1 Chthoniobacterales bacterium | reverse complement strand
ATAGAACTATACCTACAAACACGCTGCCACCGGCCAGAAGCATTCCCCGATTGTAGCTCAATATGCGCCGCAGCCTTTGGAGCGATCGCGGACGCAATCTATGCATGACCCTGGCCAGGACCCCTATCTGGATGGAGCTATAACCCAGGGTTACGCAGGTCACCCCGAAAAGCAGCCAGTAAAGGCTGAACCCCATGCCCCCAATTGTGATCGGGCCCTTCGCCAGAGCGCAGGAGATGAGCGCGCCACTCGCCGCCAGCAGGACACCCGGCTTCAACAGGAAAGAGTCCGGGGTATAGACCAGCATTACTTTGAGATTGAGCCAGCCGGCAATCCAGGGAGAGAGCCAGCCCATTCTTCTATGATGACTGAATCGCCCCTCTCGATCCTTGTAGAATTTTACCGGCACTTCAGCCGTCACCAGATTCAAACGCGCCGCCTTCAAAACCATCTCGCTGGCGTATTCCCAGGACTGCGACTTCAAGTCGATTCGCTCCATGGCCGACCGCGTCAAGCCGCGCATCCCACAGTGGATATCCGAGTAACGGCTTCGATAGATCCGGTTCAGGATCCAGGTGGTGAGCGGCGTGCCAAAATAGCGATGCAATCCCGGCATCGCCCCTTTCTCGATGCTCCCGCGAAACCGGCTCCCCATGACAAACTCGGCGCCCTTTCGAAAGGCTTCGACGAAAGGAGTAAGCTCGCGGAAATCATAGGTCAGGTCCGCGTCTCCCATGATGATCCACTTTCCGCGGATGAAGGGGGCCGCGTCGATATAAGCGCGGCCCAGGCCCCGCTTGGGAGTGCGCAAGACCTCGCCTCCATGGGCAAGAACGATCTCCGGCGTCTTGTCGGTAGAGCTATCCACGATAAGGATTTGACCTCTCACCCCCGCCCGTTCCAGGCCCTCCTTGCACCAGTCCACAAACTCGCCCACGGTTATTTCTTCGTTCAACGCCGGAACGACGATGCTGACCTCGACGGGGCCGGTGTCTGCGCTGGCTGGCTTGAGATGCTCGATCGCCGCGATGTCTTCAGCCACAATTCAATTCCTCGATCATGGCTTCCATCGCGGCGGTGACCGCCTGGGCGGAGGTGCGACGTGGCCGCCAGCCCAGGCTCTTGATTTTTGAGCAATCGAATTGAACCACGGGAACATCGCCCTTCCAGCCGCGATCGCCGCCAGTGAATTCATAATTCGTCTCGCCCGGTGGAATGCCGCAGACCTCGACCGCCAGATCGGCAATCTCGCGCACGGTAATGTAGTCGTCACTGGCGACGTTAAAAACGTCATAAGACTGGCGCGTCCGCTCATCCGCGAGGCGAATGGCAGCGAGCACGTCATCCACATGGATATAACTCTTCTTTTGGGTGCCGTCGCCCAGGATGCGCAACCGGGAAGGATCCACCCTCAGGCGGCGGACAAAATCATAGCCCACGCCATGGGTTTGGCGCGGCCCGACTACGTTGGCGAATCGAAACGCTCGCCCTTTGAGCTCGAACATGTGGCAGTAGGCAGCGATCAGGCCCTCGCAGGCCAGTTTGCTGGCGCCGTAGGTCGAAATCGGAATGCATGGACCGTAATCTTCCTTGAAAGCCACGCTCGGGTTTTCGCCATACACGCCGCTCCCGGAAGTGTACAGAATCTTCCGAACCCCATTTAGTCGCATCGCTTCGATTACATTTTGGGTGAGATAGGTCCCTTCCCAAAAATCGATCGGCGGCTCGGTCACCGCCTTGGCGATATCGGGATTTGCCGCCAGATGGAAGACGGTATCGCAACCCGCCATCGCAGCCGTGACATCCGAAAGCTCCTTGAGATCGGCCTCGACGATCTTCACTCGCGGGTCAGCGCCGGCCTCGCCCAGATACGAACGCTGGCCAGAACTGAAATTATCGAAAATGACTACCCGCTCGACTCTGGGGTCCGCCACCAAAAAGCGGACCAGGTGGCTCCCAATGAATCCTGCCCCCCCGGAAATGAAAACATTGCTCCACGCCGGAGAGGAATCTTCGCCCTTGGATGGCCCGCTCGCAGAAAGCCCGGCATCTACCATGGCGATACGCGGAAAAGCAAAAAATTGAACGGCACCAACGAGTATCTTCTGCTGCCACCGCGAGTGTCAAGCTCCCTGCCGTCCGTTTTGCGGGCGCAAAACAGTTCGATTTCGGGACAATGCCTCCTCCAACGGACAAAGCGCTTTGACACGTTTCGCGCGGAAGATCCGTGTCCAGATTGTCCTTGCTTCTTTTCTCCCGCTTTCCTACGCTGAAGGCTCAACGTCAGTTCACAATCTCAAATTAGAAAACTCCTTATGAACATCTCCAGATTCCTTCGCTTCGCTCTCGGCATCGCACTGGTGGCGGGCTTTTCAACGGGGGCATTTGCCCAGGCTACTCGAACGTGGGTCTCCGGCGTCGGCGACGACGTCAATCCCTGCAGCCGCACTGCTCCGTGCAAAACATGGGCCGGCGCGATCTCCAAAACCGCGGAAGGCGGCGAAATCGATCCGCTTGATCCAGCCGGATACGGCACCCTCACGATTACCAAGGCCATCATAATCGATGGCGGCACTGGGTCGGGATGGGGACACACCCTGTCTGCCGGCTCTCCGAGCGGATTCATCGTCAACGTGACTACCGGGACTCACGTCAGTGATGCCGTGGTCATCCTGCGTAATCTCACCATCAACGGCGCAATTCAGAGTCCGACCGTTGGGGCCACCCAGGCGGTCAACTACATTAAAGCCGCGCAATTGATTATCGAGGCATGCCACTTTGAGAATGTCTCCACGACCGGCATTACCCAGGCCTCCACGGCGACCTCAACCGTCCTGAGGGTGCAGGATTCCTTTTTCGATAACGTAGGCACCGGCATCCTGGTGACCACGAGCTCGGGTTTTGCTACGGCCCAGATCGACAATTGCCGTTTCAACTCGCTGACGGGTGGGGTCAATACCACCAACAGCGCCTTCGTCACCATTAGCAATTCCATGTTTAACGGGGTCTCGGGAGCCACGGGCGGCGTTCGTGCCAACACCGGCTGCCAGGTTAACGTCTCGAACAGCATGTTCGCCGGCTGCGGCACCGGCGCCAATATCGCTGGCGGGACCATTCGTCTGTCGAACAACGACTTCTTCAATAACACCAATGCGATTGCCGGCGGCACGGCTGAATCTGCCAACAACAATCGGTTCCGCGGTAACGTGGCGGATGGAAACGTGAGTAACGTCATCGTCGTCAAATAGCGGCGACTTAATTTTGGGCGCGTAGCCTCCGACCGGGAGGAACTCGCTGATCGTTCGCGATACGGCTTGAGCGTTATCAATGCTCAAGCCGTATTCGCATTTAGGCGCCTTCCCGTCGCAATTTGCCGGGCGATACAGCGGATTATAGTGGTGGCTCAGTTTGAAAACTCCTGGGGACAGATAGTCGAATTGGTCTCTCTGTTCGCTGAGAATAGCCCAGCGTTTTAACGCTGGGAAAATCGGATAATCAAGAGATTGAGTCCCCGTTAGGGACGACAGGAGCGTCAGGGAAGAGAACCGGTTCTGCCGTCCCTAAAAAGGGACTTCGGGCCCTGTAACTCAGGAAGCCCAGGGTTAAAACCCTGGGCTATTTTCAGAAGGCGAAATCAGAATGAGCCAATAGCAGATTATCAGTGGTCTTGACTAATCCAAGCCACCGATTATCAAACCGAGTGACCAATCGGGGTCCGCTTTCCCACTCAGGCACCAGCATGGACCAACGAACGCGACGATGAAGGTGGTTATCTTGTGCGGCGGCAAGGGAACGCGCCTCCAGAACGAAACAGAATTTCGCCCGAAACCGATGTTGCCGATCGGCGATCGCCCCATTCTCTGGCACATCATGAAGACCTACGCGCATTACGGCTTCAACGAATTCGTCCTTTGCCTGGGTTATAAGGGCGAAATGATCAAAGAGTATTTCCGGAATTATCTCTGGAATACTTGCGACACGACACTTTCCCTCGGCCACCTTCCGGAAACAAAGTTCCACACCAGGCATGCCGAGGAAGACTGGAAAGTTACGCTCGCCGACACAGGCGAAGAGTCACCGACTGGCGACCGGGTGTATCAAATCCGGAAATACGTGGAGCCTGACGACACTTTCCTCCTTACCTACGGGGACGGTGTGGGTAACATCGATATCCCGGCGTCGATCCGGTTTCATCAGGAAAAAGGAAAGATATGCACGGTAACAGCCGTCCATCCCCCTGGCAGATTTGGCGAGCTGAGTTTGAACAAGGATTTCGAGGTCTGCGGCTTCAACGAAAAACCGCAGACTGAGAGCGGATACATCAACGGCGGCTATATGGTTTGTAACAAAGCTCTCTTTCAGTATCTGGAAGGGCCGCCTGGTGTTATCCTGGAAGAGGCACCGCTCCAAAAGCTGGCGGCGGAAAGTCAAATGACCGCCTATCGACACGACGGTTTCTGGCAACCCATGGACACCTACCGCGAATTTGTTTCGCTGAATAATCTTTGGCGCGACGGCAATGCTCCGTGGAAGGTTTGGTAGTCAGCCCATTGAGCTTCAACGGGGTCCCTCGGCTTCGCTCCGCTTCGCTCGGGATGACTCGAACAACCGGGTCAGGGTAGCTTCCTGGCGTGGCCGATGATTCGAACTTGAAGCGATGAAAACGCTGGCTCTCTTCACGCCTTACGAGCTTATCGCCGGCGGCGGGACCAGGTACATTCTTGGAATCGCCGAAACGTTTCGGGACCTTTACGAGGTCTATTTGGTGACGCCTTCCGCGATGCCAGTGGCCGCAATGATGGAGGTGGCGCGGAATCTTGATGTCCGGGCCGATCACGTCACCCCCCTGTCGTGGGGAGATGCTCATACTCGCGCTCTAGCCCGGCCCTTTAGCTACGCCGTCGCCTTCGGCAACGAACCATTGCCGCAAGTGCCGGGACTTGCCGATCGAAATTTCTTTGTTTGCCAGTTCCCCTTTCCGATGCAGCCAGACGATCTCGCGATAAGACTTATCTACCTGTCGCACTGCGAAAGTATTGTCGTCTATTCGGAATATGCCGAGCGTCATCTCCGCGCCCGCCTGGCCGAACTCTCAGCTCCCGGCAAACCAATCCGGATAATCCATCCTGCCGCCGATCCGATCTCACCGGAGCGAGCGGTCCAGAGGGAGGACAAGTCCATCCTCTCGGTGGGACGTTTTTTCGACGTGGGCGGCAAGTGCCAGGACCAACTAATCCGGGCGTTTCGAGAGTTGGACGGCCCGGGCTGGTCGCTCCATTTGGCCGGCGCGATTTATGAAGGGCCGACGCGCTACGCGATCTATGACAAGTGTCTGCGCCTTGCCGAAGGGTTACCGGTCAGGTTCTATCCAAATGCGTCGCGCGCCGAGATCGGCCGGCTTTATGCACAGTCTACCTGTTACTGGCACGGGGCCGGACTCGGCGCCGATCCGGCGACGGAACCGGAAAAATTCGAGCATTTTGGAATTACCGTGGTCGAGGCCATGGCGGCCGGCTGTCTTCCCATCGTCCTCGCCCAGGGAGGTCCGACAGAAATTGTTTCTTCCGGGAACAGCGGCTGGACGTTTCGAACGCCGGCTGAGTTAGTGGAGCTTACTTCGCGTTTGCCAACCTTGCCTGGCGCACAATTGGAGGAGATGCGTGCCCGGAGCCGCGCGCGCTCCGCTGCTTTTACGACCGCGGTTTTTCAGGAGAAGTGGCGGACCCTGCTCTCTGATACACCAATCGCTTGATCCGCGATTGGCTCCGCCTCCGGCGTTGACACGCTGCTTGCACCCGACCTATGCATAGCTCGATGCCGTTGTTTTCAGTGGTTATTCCCACCCGGGCCCGTCCTGACACCCTGCAGCATGCCTTGCGGACGGTAGTCGCCCAATCGGAGCAGGACTTGGAAATCATTGTCCACGAAAGCGGGGATGATCCGGCAACTGCCTCGGTTCTTTCTCAATTCGACGACCGGCGAATTCGGTCGTTCAAGACTGTCCAGCCCGTGCGGATGACGGAAAACTGGGAGCGCGCCCTCCAGGCGGCGACCGGCGAATACCTGTTTTTCCTGGGCGATGATGACGGCTTGCTTCCGGAGGCCTGCACGATCGCACGCCGCATCCTGGAAAAGCAATCCGTTGAGATTCTTTCCTGGCGCCCTGCCCAATACTTTTGGCCCGATTTTTTCGAAGCCGCCGCCCGGGACAAGATAATCGCGGTTTACGGCACAGAGTTGGAATGCACTTTGAAAAGCTCTCGAGCAACCCTCTACCCTACCTACCGCTTTCGGCAGTACTACATTGAGTTACCAATGATCTATAACTCATTTGTTTCCCGAAGGTTGATTGAAAGGGTATATCAATCGCACGAACGCTACTTCATAGGTTCGATGCCCGATGTCGTATCCGGCGTAATCAATCTTTGTTTTTCCAGCCAGTTCCTTCGCTGCAACCGTCCGCTCTCCATCAGCGGCGTTTCCCGCCACAGCACCGGTCATAATTTTGGCAGCGGAAAGCCAGAGTTACAGTCCAAGGTCAAAAGCAGTGCATTCGGCAGTGGCATCCCGATCCATCCCACGATGATCCACAGTCACAGTTTTCCTCTCGCGGTCGGAAATGAGTTCTTGATTGTAAAAGATAAACTATTCCCAGAAGGCGAACCCGAGTTCGATTATGCAGCCATGTTGCAGGCAGCCCTCCAGTCGCTCAACGATATTCCGGAAGAGTATGACCTTGTCCTGGAAGATTGCCGTTCGATTGCGGAAATGAATGGCCTGACGATTAACGAACAGGATGTGATTCCACCGGGGCCACGGCCAAGGCGCCCACGCCCTGGTCGCTATGAGACAGGCCCCGGCACAATCCTGGAGACCGTGGACGGACAGTCTGCGGCGGTGGCGAATGTTTTCGATGCAACCAGGGAACTCGATCGCCGATTGCCGGAGCCGGCGTGTGATTCTCCAAAGTTTTTGGCCGAACCAGATCAAGCCGAGGTCATTGCTCTCGATCCCTCCGCCCTAACCACCCTTGATTTTTCGGCTTTGGGAAACGGCGCGCTGCTCCTAGGGCTGGGCTGGAGCAATATCGAAAGCTGGGGGGTCTGGTCGGTCGGGCCGCGTTCGGAGCTCGTCCTTCCCTTGGAGGGACCACTTCCCGCCTCATTGCGGATCTCCGCTCACGGACAAGTCTTCCGCCCGCCGAGGAAACTGCGGCTCAGGATTGAGTACGACTCACGAGTCCTGTTCGAACACGAGGCGGGCCTTCTAACCGAGGCGGTCGCTCTCGATCTTGGCCCGATCGAAGTTCCACCTGCGATTTCGTCGATAAAACTACGGATCTTTCTCAATATCGACCATTGTGACAGCCCGGCTGAGCTTGGCCTCAATGATGACATCCGCCGACTCGGCCTGGGTTTGCATCGCATCGATATTTCCACCCTGCCACAAACTGTCGAGTCCTGATCCAATCAACGCCATAATGAAGTCATCTCGGCAGATATGGTGAATCCTACTCCACCGTTCTGGAATCGGCGGCGCGTCCTTGTGACAGGGCACACCGGTTTCAAGGGAACCTGGCTTTGGCAGCTCCTCGAAGCACTGGGAGCCGAGCCGGCCGGAATTGCTTTGCCGCCGGATACGGATCCAAGTTTGTCAGCCTTGATTGGATTGCCGGACCATCCGCGGTCTCATTGTCTCGATATCAGGGATCGCGACCTGCTCGCGCGCACCGTCCAGCAGACCCAGCCCGAGATCGTATTTCATCTCGCGGCGCAAGCGCTTGTGCGCCGCTCCTACGAGCAACCCATGGACACATATTCCACCAACGTGATGGGAACAATCCACCTGCTCGAGGCCCTTCGCTCGACGCCCTCGGTCCGCAGCATTGTGGTCGTGACCAGCGATAAGGTTTATCAAAATCAGGATCGGCTTCCGGCCTATTGTGAAACCGATCCGCTCGGCGGCCATGATCCCTATAGCAGCAGCAAGGCCTGTGTTGAATTGGCCGTCGCCAGTTGGCGCCTCTCCTTTTTTGCCGGCAAGACCCCGCCAGTGGGGGTTGCAACCGTGCGCGCGGGCAATGTTGTCGGAGGGGGAGACTGGGCCCGTGATCGGCTGGTTCCCGATCTGATCCGCGCCTTCACGAGCCGTCGTCCGGCGCAAATCCGGCACCCGAATGCGGTCCGGGCGTGGATTCACGCTCTCGAGCCATTGGTTGGATATCTTGTCCTGGCCGAGCGCCTCTGGAACGATCCCGACCGCTTCTCCGAAGCATGGAACTTCGGTCCCGACGATAGCCAGGCAAGATCTGTGGAGAACGTTGTCCGCCAGGCGACGGAACTGTGGACGGAGGGCGCCAGCTGGCGTCCTGCCGAAACTCCGAGTCCTCATGAGACAATGGTGTTACGCCTCAATATTGCCAAGGCGAGGGACCGCCTGGAATGGCGCCCCCGGCTCGAATTCAACCAGACCCTCGCGTGGACCATGGACTGGTATCGGCGGTGGCATGCCGGGGCCGATCCAGGGACGTTGTGCCGCGAACAAATTGAACGCTACCTGGCGACGGAAAGGTAAGGATGGCATCGCGCACCTGCCGATCCTGCGGGGCGGCCTTGACCAGAACGTTCCTCGATCTTGGCGTCTCTCCCCTGGCGAACCGTTTGATCCCACCCGGGCAAGCCGATGCCGTGGAGCCCAGATACCCGCTGCATGCGCACGTCTGCGACGATTGCTTTCTCGTCCAACTTGGTGAGTTCGCTTCGCCGGAGACACTCTTTTCCAATTACCCGTACTTCTCCTCGTTTTCCGATACCTGGCTGGAACATTGCGATCGTTATGTCAGGAGCATTGTTCCGCTCCTAGGTCTGGGACCCGGATCACGGATCGTGGAAATCGCGAGCAACGATGGCGCGCTTCTCCAGTTCTTCCGGAAACGCGGACTGAATGTCTTGGGCATCGAACCCGCCGCCAACGTCGCCCGCACCGCTATCGAACAAGGCGTTCTGACCGAGATTGCGTTCTTCGGTCGCGACACTGCGCAACGCCTTCGTCCTGATTTCGCCGCTGATCTCATCGTGGCGAACAACGTTCTGGCCCATGTCCCCGACCTGAACGATTTCATCGCTGGTCTCAAGCTCCTCCTGGCACCATCCGGCACGATCACCATCGAATTTCCCCATCTCGCCCGGCTGATCAGCGAACGTCAGTTCGACACCATCTATCACGAACACTTCTCTTACTTCTCGTTGCTCGCGGCCGAAGCGGCTCTTTTGCGACACGGTCTCGCTGTCTACGACGTGGAGACGCTTTCTACCCATGGCGGCTCGTTGCGGCTTTTTGTGTCCCATGCCGAGGCGAGCCGGCCGAGCGGACAAGGCTACATTTCAGTGGCTGCAGCCGAGCGCGCGGCCGGCCTCCACCGGATTGACACCTATTCAACGTTCGCGCCGGCGGTCGCTGCGGCAAAGCAGGAGATTGTTGATTTCTTCGCCGAAGCCCGGCGCGACGGGAAGCATGTGGCCGGATATGGAGCGGCGGCGAAAGCAAGCACCCTCCTGAACTACTGTGGAATCGGGCGGGAATTTATGGATTACGTCGTCGACCGCAGCCCCCACAAACAGGGGTTGCTCTTGCCGGGGGTGCGCCTTCCCATTTACGCCCCAACGCACTTGATCGAAACAAAGCCAGATTATCTATTCGTTCTCGCCTGGAATCTGAAGGACGAAATCCTGCGAACCATGGAAGGAATCAGGGAGTGGGGCGGCCGCTTCGTGCTTCCCATTCCACACCTTGAAATCATTTGAGGCTGGGTCCCGCTTGCCGGGATCTCTTTAACCTGGAGAGCCACAGATTGAATCTCGCTCTGGTTCTGGTGGAAGCTGACAGGACATCGCGGTGAGCGAGCAACAGGTTTGGAACCGTCTGGCCCACAATCTCGTACTGGTCTTGAACGGACGGCACCAGATCAAGCTCGCCCAGCGATTTTGTTCGAAAATCAAATGATGCTTCCAGAAAAATCCACCGCGGCCGGTAGCTGGTATTTTCGATAAGGTCGTTCAACACCGGCATATCCATGCCTTCGACATCAAGACTGAGCAGATCAAAATTTCGGGGGACCTGTTGCTCATCCAGGATAGCTCCGAGCCTGCGCGCCTGGACTTCGACGCTGCCCCTGGAGGGACCCCACGCCTCAGCCGTGCCAGGAATGATCGATGAGACGCCGTCCACCACTCCCAGCTCCAAGGCAACCATTCCGTCGACGTCCGAAACCGCGCATCGCACCAGACTCGCATTCAGGCCCGAAAAATCGCGCTCGATCTTGTCCCACAAGTTCGGATTGGCCTCGACCAGGACCCCGCGCCAGCCAAGTTGCGACAAGAGATCGTACGAGTTTGACCCATCCATCCCCAGAGCCCCTGCGTCGACAATCACCCCATCGCGCCTGGGGTGCGCTACTTTGAGAAAAAGCGGGAACTCGCCGAACTGCGAGTGATCGACGGCTCCCCGCGACTTCATCGAACGCGCCGCAGATAGGCGTCGGGCCAGTAGGTCACGCGCGACGTCACCATTCCTTCATTAAACAGCCAGGACGGCTCCGATATTTCGAAATCTGGATTTTCTTCGAGAAATTCGGCAATCGCGCGGCGCGGATTATTCCATGTCCAATCGGGACTTGTCCGCGGTGCACCGGCGACCGATTCCATGATGCCATCCGCCACGACGATGTAAGAGTCGACCGTCACGAAGCGAGAATAGAGTCTTAGCTCGGAGAGGACGTGATCCCTGGTATGTTTGCTGTCGAGGACGACCATCGCCGCGCCGGGCTGGCCAATCTCGTTCGCGACGCGATCGACAGTCTCGGGAAGAATGGAGTCCGCTTCGATCAGCGTAATTCGCGAACTCAGCGGATGGGCTTCGATCGCCGCCCGGTTGGGCGGGCGGATTTCGATATCGACTCCGATGACGCGTCCGCGACCCATGGCGGTGAGGAGCGAGGCGTAAAAGACGAGTGAGCCCCCGTGGGCCACGCCTGTTTCGATGATGACATCGGGTTTAACGCGGTAAATGACCTCCTGGATACGAATCAGGTCTTCCGGCAACTGGATGATCGGCCGGCCCAGCCAGGTAAAGCTATAGACATACTTGGCATCCCAGCCGGACCTCAACCACGCCCGGGAAATCGCGGCAAATGCTTCCGGCGTACCAATTCCATATACGGCCTCACCGGTAGCGTCTTCCACGCGAATCTGGCCGCTACCCGTGTCGATGGTAATTTTTTCCCCTGGAGATTTTGTCATGCCGTCGCCTCCTTTACGAGCAGGTAGTCGCCGATAAGCAACCCGTCAATGCCAGTGCTGAGAAAGCACCGGATTGCATCTTCAGGCGATTCAACTATCGGCTCGTTCGCCACGTTGAAGGAAGTGTTCAGGAGGACAGGCACGCCCGTTTTCCGATGGAATTCCTCGAGCAAAGAATAAAAATGCGGATTCGACGCTCGGTTGACCGTCTGGAGACGACCGGTCCCATCCACGTGGGTCACAGCAGGAATGCGATTCCGTTTTTCTTCCCGAACAGGGGGCACGAGCAGCATAAACGGACTGGGCCGGTCGATCTCAAAGTAACCCCGCGTAAACTCTTCCAAGATCGCCGGCGCAAACGGGCGGAATGCCTCCCTATGCTTTACGTCGCGGTTAAGGATGTCCTTGTTCTCCGCGACCAGCGGGCTCATGAGAATACTGCGATTCCCCAGCGCTCTCGGTCCCATCTCCGATCGGCCATGAAAACAGGCGACGATCCCGTTGTCCGCCAGCATTTCCACAGCCAGTCCCAGCGCGTCACGGTCTACGACGGCAAATCCGCTGCCGCGATAAGCCTCGATCGCGCTGGTAATCCGCTCCGCCTTGTAGGACGGGCCCAGGTAAGGGGAGATCCCGTCGTAGGTCCTGGGTCTCTCCAGAATGGCGTGATAGCCGTACAAGGCCGCCCCAAGAGGGATGCCCGTGTCGGAAGCGGCGGGGTTGATGAAAATATCTTTGAAGATTCCGGACCGAAGCACCTCGTAGTTCGCCACTGAATTCAGGGCAACACCTCCCGACAGGCAAAGGTGGCCGGCTTTGGTCCGCTCAAAGGCGTACCTGGAGAGATGGAGAAGAGCTGCCTCGGTCTCCGCCTGAACTTCAAAAGCCGCCCGGGCCTTGTCTTCGAAACTCACGATCGGCTCATGCGCCACTCCCATTTCGTAGCTGTCCTCCACGCAGACTGAACTGTAATCGGTGGTCACCCCTATAAAACGGCGCGGAAAATGGAATATCTGTTTCTTTACCTCCGCTCCATAGGGCGCGAGGCCCATTGTCTTTCCCTCCTGGAGCAAGCCGAAGCCTATCGCCTGGGTCACTGCGGCATAGAGCAGACCGATCCCGATCACGGTCGTGGATTCAATCAGCTCAATTTTGTCTTTCGTTGCCATGAAAAGGCTTTGGGTTTCTTTCTCCGAACCCCGGCCGTCAACAATCAAGACAGCGGCCGATTCAAAACCGGATGAATAGAAGACGCTGTAGGCGTGGGCCAGATGATGGTTGATGATCCGGATCTTCTTGGGATCAACTTCGGCCAGGAAATTGTTGGTCTCGGAGGGACGACGATACCAGTCGTTCTTCCAATCCGCCCTGACGATGTAGTCCATCACGACCAGGTCGATCGCATCCCTGGAGGAGACCCCGAGCTCGTCCAGGCACGCCTTAAGGGAGAGACTCGGAAACTTCCGGGAATCCTTTTCCCGGTTGGCCCGCTCCTCACTCAGATTCGCGAAGCGGACGCCGGCGGCATCCTCCCTGATGATCGCCGCACCCGAATTGTGCCAGGGGTCTTTATGGAGTCCCAGGATGATCATTCGCTGCGGGGTTTGACTCGAAGGTATTGGCGTCAGGACTTGGCAAGCTTATTCCGGACGACGCTCGTTCTGGTAGCGCGCTTTGTACGACTCAACAACCATCCCCAACTCGTCAAGAATGGAGGAGGGTTGAAACCCAAATTCCGCCCGCATTCGATCGATCCTGATCCTGGGAAATGATTGCCTGGCCATCGTGGAATCAAAGGTTATCTGGCAATTTGTGAGCTCGCTCAGCCTCTGCGTCAGTTGGTGGTTCGACACGTTCACTCCGGTGGCCAGGTTATAGATGTCGTGCTTGCCCTCCCGGGTAATCTTGATGAGGCCTTCCACCACGTCGTCAATGCTAATGTAATCTTTTTCGGAGTCAGGTGAGGTACGGACCGTGACCTGTTTCTTGGAGACGGCGTCTCTAAGCATCAAAGACAGAAAATTCTCGGATGTGAAATCGGGGCCGCAGACATTCGAGAGCCGAACGATTCTGACCTTCCTGCCAGAAGAAAGGGCGACGGACTCGCCCATGAGCTTCGAGATGCTGTAGAGATCGTCGTGGCGGGAAGGATCAACCGATAAGACGTCGTCTTCGCTCGCGAGCCCGGTCTGATTTCGATAGATTCGAGTCGACGACAGATAAACGAGCGACTGGAAGTCACAATCCCGCAGGACATGAACGAGATGGCTCACATGGGCCTCTACCGTATCAAAGGGGCGAGATCGGAAATCAGCCGTTAACCCCACGCAATAGATGATGTCGCCGAGGTTGGCTCCCGTCAGTTTCTGTTTCCTGTCCGGGGTCAGACAGGTGAGTCCCATTCCGGTCAGTTTGCGGGCAAGCGCCGAGCCGATAAATCCGGATGCGCCTAGAATTGTAATGAGATTCATCGCTCGTTAACCCCAGGTTATCATACCCGGCTCACTTCCACGCGTGCACGACCGAGCGATAGCGGGTTATGGGGCGGCCGATCCCTCTCCGGAACGAGCGGTGGACCGACAACAGAGTCTACCCGGCGAAACCCGGCCGCGCGGCACAAACCTGCCAGGGCTTTTTCGATCGGGGCCCACCAATTGGAGACATCGTTGTTCAATTCGTTGGATGGAAAAAACTCACACAAGGCATGCTGCTCAAGTCCCTGGAAAAAGGCCGCTTCGGTCTCGATGATGGCCAGCTCTTTCGTCACGCTTGCCACTCGCTTCATCGCCCCCAATGGATTCTCCATGTGATAAAGCGAACCGAAATAGAAGACGACATCGAACGTCCCCAGGTCCGCCACATCCATTTCCATGAAATCCCCGACGACCTCTTCGACCTTGCTCCCAAGGGCACGATGCGCGGTATCAAAACCGATCTTACCAGGCAACTCATCCGGCTTGTAGTAGGGCATGGTATGGTAGGCCGCCGGCAGGATGCCCCGCTCCATGCATTCCTTCCAATAGCCGTGATGAAGAAGAGGGTCCATCGCCCACATGTACTCATCCAGGGCGACGACCCGCGCCGCGCCTCTTCGCTCCGCTTCGAAGGCAAAGAACCCATCCCAGGTGTTGATATCGAGCACGGTTTTGCCGTGCAGGTCTGGAAGACGGAAACTATTGATCTCAGATTCCAGATGAGAACGAGACTTCCAGCCGTTCGTCACGACCCCTTCGCCAAAGTCGATGGAATGAAACCAGAAGGGAACGCTCTTCGCCATCGCCTCACGCTCGTCCTTGCCAAAAGTCATACGACCAAATAATCGGGGTAAGACCTGTCTCTCTCGGCCATGATACTCACCGGCTGGGGCCAGGAGATGTTAAACGCGGAATCGTCCCAGCGGACGCCTCGGGCGCTTTGCGGCGCATAAGGATGAGACATGTGATAGGTCAGTTCCGTCTCATCTTCCAGGGTTTGGAAGCCATGCGCAAAATCCTTCGGAATGTAGAGCATAAGTCGATTCGAAGCCGCCAGCTCGACGCCGATCCATTGTTTGAAGGTTGTTGAATCGGGCCGGAGATCGATGATGACATCGTAGATCGAGCCCATGGTGCATCGCACAATCTTGATCTGGCCGTGCGGCGACTCCTGATAATGCATTCCTCTCAGCGTGCCCTTCTTTTTGTTGAACGAAATGGCGCTCTCGACCAGAGGCGCCTCCAGGCCGTGCGCGGCTAACTCGCCTGCGGACCACCCGTGGGCGAAAAACCCGCGCTCGTCCTCGAACCTCGCCGGCTCCATCACGAACGCTCCCTGAAGCTTGGTTTCCCTGAAGATCATAACGGTTCCGTCCTCGCCGAAAGGCCCGCTTCCGGGGATATCGAAAGCCGATGCAGCAGGATACCGAGCAATCGGATATCAGCGGAAAGTCCGAGTTTCCTCGGCGAAGCCGGCTGGTCGATCCTCAGTTTGACGGAGAATTCCCCGTTTGAGGCCGCTGCGGCGGGAATTGTCGCCTCGTGCCATGAGCCGTGGATCCGTTCCGGTGAGGCGAGGCTAAAACTCCAGCGCGCGACATCAAAATCCTCGGCGCTCACGTGGACGGTTATGGCCGGGTGTTCCTTCACTACGAACGCGGTGAGATTCATCCTGAGGCCAAGCGGCCCCGCCGGCCGCTGCTCGAGACGGAAAAACAATTCCGCGATCGGCCCGTGGGACCACACTCCAACACCGAATTCGGTAGCGCCCCATCCCGGACCCAGGTAGCGGCGCGCATCAAATTCGCTCGCAAAATCTATGAGGTCACCCAACGAATAGGCGTCATGCGGAGGGGGGATTCGTCCATAGCCGGCGGCGGCCACCATGGGACGCGGCGTGATCGCGAGAAATGCGCGAAGTCGTTCCAAGGTCACTCGGTCAGAGTTGCACTCTTCGAGAGTTGTTTTTGCCGTTTTGGCCATGGCTTCGTATTGCTGCGGTTGCTTGGTAGCGACTCGATAACTCTCCGTAAACGCGTTCAAAAGCGATTCGAAATTAAGGCGGTGACTGAGAGCGCGATAAGCTCCGCGAGGATCTTGCGGCCAGGCGGCTGGTTCCATGCTGGATGCCACCAGGAAAGCGCTTTCCGTTGAAAGATAATCGATCATGGCGGTATGGCGCGGTGCCACAGCCGGTTTGCCGAGAGACATCGCTTCCATCAGCGGAATACATTGCCCTTCCCCCTGAGAAGTGTTGACCGCATAGGTTGTCGCCAAAAGGAGCTTCCCGTAGTCCTCGTCGCTCAAAAATCCGTCAATCAAAACCACCCGGCATCGAAACGGGCTCAGCCGGGAAAGGTATTCCCTCATATTGCCAATGGGAATCTCGGCGTCATGATGGCTTAGCTTGAGAATAAGAGTGGCCTCTTCGGCCTCTCGCAGGGCCCAGCAAAATCCGCCGAGCAGATCCAAGTAATTCTTTCGATAATCATCAGGGTTGAGAACGGCGGTGTAGATTACACCGTCGAGTTCCAGCGACACCGGGCCGTTTCCTTCCACCGTCGAAGGCGAGACGGCGCTCCGTGTGTCCACCACGCGACCGCGAATACTCAAGTGGCGCCGAGCAGCGTCGAAGGGCGCGCCGGATTTCGCGCGGAGAGCACCAAGCCGATCGAAGACCGGAGCCGGAATCGCCGCCACCGGGAAGTCCGGCCCCATCGCCGATCGAACGGCGTTGGCGCTGAAACTCGAAAGGGTAACCGCCCGGCCGAATTTATTGAGCACGAAGCGCCAGTCCTGATGGCGTTCCCCGGACCAGGTTTCCGTCGGAACCGTGTTGTACTCCCAGGCGATTACCGGAATAGTCGGACAAGCGAGATTCAGCGGAGTTCGATGCGGCGGCGAAAAGGAGAGGAAAACGCACTCTTCGCCTTCCCCAGTCGCCCGTCGATAGATGGCATCGACCTCCTGAGCGGGGTCGGAGACAGTAACGACGCGGCCGATCTGCTCCAGGATTGGGAGAAACGCTTTGAGAACAAAATAATAACTGTATTCCGACTTGCCCAAATTTCGTTCGATGAGCGCAGTAGTCGTCTCGGAGTAGACGATGATGACCATAATTATCCCCGTCCCGCGAGACCTTCGGAGGCGGAATGACGAACGTCGTAACCTTCCTCCGTTAAAGCCGCGTCCGCGGAAAAGAAGCTCCGAAGCTGCTCCGTGACTAGCGCCGGCGAAGCATACCCCTGCATTTTCTCCCGGGCTCGCTTCGACATCTCGCGATAGCCGCCGGGGTTGTCCTTGGCCAGTTGATAGCTTTGCCGGTAAGCATCTCGAAGCGATTCCCAGTCCAGCCGGAAAGACATCGCACGGAACAGTCCGTGCGGATCGTCCGGCCAGCTCGTTATTTGCCGGCTCGCACGCAGAACAAAGGCCACGTCATTGTCGATATAGTCGGACATCGCGGTGTGGGCCGGGGCGATCGCCGGCTTTCCGCAGGACATGAACTCCATCAACGGCAGACAAAGTCCCTCCGAGTTCGAAGCATTGACGTAGTAGGTGGTGGCTCGAATCAGTTTCTCGTATTCGAGATCGGGCAAGAAACCGGGATTAACAAGGACGCGGCATTTGAATGGCGACAACTGATAAAGGATTGGAATGAGCCTGCTGGAAAAGGCTTGGAAACCGTAATTGCACACCTTGAGCACCAGTGTTGCATCCGCAATCTCCCGAAATGCCCAGCAGAATGCCGTCACCAGATCGGACGGATTGTTGTTGCCATCGTTTGGGTTCAATACCGCGGTGTAAACTACGCCCCCGGCACTCGTGCGCGCCCGCGGCTCCGAAGAATGTGCGTCCCGGCCCGGGGAGAGCGAAGGTCGTTCGATCGCTCCCGAATCGCCTTTCCCTGGCCGCGCCGCCGGCGCCAGCACATTCACGTCCAGATTCATCGCCGCGGTGTCGAGAATGGCCCCACCGGATTCCATCTCCATTGGCGAACTATCATCCATTCGAGCTGGAATGGGCGGCGGGACGGCACCCATCCGGAAGTCCGGACCCATTGCTTCCGCGACGACTCGCGCCGAGAAACGCGAAAGCGCAATGGCAGCGCCTGTCTTCTTCAGCGCAAGTCGCCAAATATTACAATCCTCATCCGGCGCAGCCCCGGGAAAGGTGCTCAATCCCCAGGCAACCACCGGCACCGTTGGACACTTGAGATCGAGCGGAATTCTGCCGGGCGCCGCGAACGGCAGGAACAGACAGGGTTCGCCGCGAGTCCGGCACTCCTCAAAAATCGGGTCGACCTCCGTTTCTGGCCGCCGCACGATCTCAACCGATCCCAATGCGCCCAGCACGGGCCGAAAAGCCCTCAAAACGAAGTAATAGCCATATTCTGGCTCACCGAGATGGTCTTGAATCACGTCTTCGGTGAAGTGGGAGTACAAAATGAATTTCACGCTTATTACGATGTAAGCATACGCCCTGCAGCCAGCGGGGGGACACGCTACGTCTCACGCCAGCCGCAGCGAAGACGGCATCGGCGAAGAGTATCCGCGTCAAAAAACTGGTCAACCGAGAAGGCTTCCCGCCTTTTCCGCGAACAGTTTAACGGCCACCACTCAGGAACGTGGTTTCTCAAGCCGCGCTCCGAGGCTGTTACTTGGAATAGTCGCGAAAGCCAATTTTGCCACTTCGGTGTTGCTTTATAGCGATAAATAGCTATGAACGCGGCATGTGGAAGCCGCCGTTCCGCGTGAAGCCCTACGCTAACGCCAAATACAAGTTCGTCGTCCGAGGGAAAGTCGATGGAAAATGGAAGCGTAGCTATTTTTCCACCGAAGCTGAAGCTATCGCTTTCGCGGAGCAACAAAACGCCGCGTCCGAGAAGCAGATTAGCGCCGATCTTCCGAAGAACGGTGCCCCGGCGCCGGCCCTTCCGCCGGCTTCGTCAGAGCGCCACTCCGGCGTTCAATCCCTGCGAAATCTGGACTTCGCCGAATTGGTTGCCCCGGTGTATCTCGGACCGCGGATCGAACGCTATCTGGGGGATTCCTGGTGTATGCATCTCCCCTTTGCCTACGATTTGATGCGCGAGCTCGCCCCGAAAGTGTTCGTCGAGCTCGGGGTCAAGCAGGGCGAATCGTACTTCGCGTTTTGCCAGTCGGCCGCCGAGAACAAGATCAACGTTCGTTGTTATGGCATCGACTCGTGGCGCGGAGATGTCCAGACGGGAAACCTCGATCCTGAAATCGAACATGAGGTGGCGGAGTATAACTGGCGGTATTCCAGTTTCTCCGAACTGAAAGTGATGCTTTTTGCCGAAGCGGTCGGGGAATTCGCTGATGGCAGCATTGATCTCCTCCACATCGACGGCACGCATACCTACAACGAGGTCAAAACTGATTTTGAATCGTGGCTGCCAAAATTATCGCCGCACGGAGTCATCCTTTTCCACGATGTCGTGGTCCGCGACGGCGGCTTTGGCGTTTGGAGGGTGTGGGAAGAAATTATTGGGGAACGCAATTCGTTTCTGTTTGAGTTCGGTCATGGCCTCGGGGTCTGGAAGAGAGAACCCGTGACCGAGAGCGATCCTGCATTTCTCCGCAAACTCATGGGCGCCGGCGAAGCCGAGAGGCGCCATCTCAATCGGTTCTACGCCAACGCCGCAGCCGCCCTCGCGCTTTGGCACGAATTGCAAGGGCAGCCGGCAACGCGCCACGAGGGCGGCAAGATGGCGGACTTGAAGCGCGACGCCCAAAGCAAGACCGACCGGATTACGCAGTTACAAAACACGATGGGGGAGCTTCAGCAGCAAGTCGAGAAGGCAACCCGGCGAGCTGCCGAACTGGATCGGGAAATTGCAATGCAGAGATCCCAGCTGGAACGTGCGAACGACAAGCAATCGCAACTCAAAGTTCAGATCGAGCAGAAGGACGATCGACTGGCACGAGCAGCCAAGGATTTATTGGATGCGCAATGGGAAGCTCTGACTTTGCGCGGAACTACCCTGCGCAAGGCCGAGTCCACCGATCCCGCGCTCTCCAGTGCCCTGGAATTGCAGAACCGCGCGGAGGTAGCCGAAAGCGACCGCGATCACTTGCGCGAAATGTTGATCGGTCTTCAGAAAGATCTCGAGCGGAGCGAGCGTTCGCATCATTCCAGTTTGGAAGAAGCGAAAATCGCGCAGGCTCGATTTGAAGCCGCGCAGGCTGAATTGGAGACATCGGCCAGGGAGGTGCGATCGCTTCAGAAACAGATGGACCGCCTCCGACAGAACATTTCCGGAAAGCTGATTCTGCCGTTTGGAGAGTCACAGCGCAAACTTCAGGCCTTAACGGCAATGCCCCGCGCCGATGATTGATCCAGCAAAATGCCGGGTCTGCATAGATCAGCCGCATCCGTTGTTTGCCACCCACGGCGGCATTCATTTTTCAGGCTGGTGCTTTGACGAAGCCGCCCAGGCGGCGCCGCTGGTTCGCCTGACCGTCGACGATCAATCCTATCTTTGTAGCTCCAGGATTCCCCGCCCCGATGTCGGCGCCCTATTTCCGGATTTTCCCCAGGCGGCCGATTGCGGGTTCGCCCTCAAGAGTTGGATGCCGCCGGGATATCGCAAAGCCTACCTGGAAATCAGCCCGGATGGAACGGAGTGGTCTCGCATCACAAGTCTGCCGCTCTGTTCCGAAATAGCGCCCCTCATTGTTCGCCTCGACTTCCCCGTAACCGATACGGTCGATGAAAACCCTGTGACCATTTCGGGGTGGGCCCTTCACCCGCAGGAGGCGATCGAGCAACTCTTTCTTCAAGTAGGAGGCTCTTCCTTCGCCTGCTCCTACGGCAAGCCGCGCCTGGACGTCGCTGCCATTTTTCCCGAGCTGCCGAATAGCAAACAATCCGGCTTTCATTGTCAGGTCAGGATTCCTTCGGATAACGCCCCCCTGAAAATAAAGGCCCGGTTGAAGTCCGGCCGGATTGTCGTTCACGCGCTCGACAAACAAATCACGGTCCGAAACCGGCCCGCCACCGCGTTCCTTCGGGCCCTGGATGAGCGTCGCGCCTCGCTTTTGGCCTTCCCGGTTCACGACAAACCGAAGGTCTCCATTTTGATTCCAGTCTACAATCAAATCGAGGTGACCCTGGCTTGCCTCAAGTCCATCGCCAGCCATACCGCCGACTCCAGCTACGAGATCATCATAGTTGATGATAACTCCTCGGAACCGACCGCTCGCTGTCTCCAGAGCGTTAAAGGCGTGCGCGTGATCCGGCACGAATCAAACCAAGGATTCTTATACAGCTGCAACGAAGCCGCCGCCGCCGCCCGCGGAGAATACCTGCTTTTCTTGAACAACGACACCGAAGTCACGCCCGACTGGTTGCCAGCCTTGCTGAGGGTGTTCGAGCGCCGCGCGGAGGCAGGCCTGGTGGGGGCCAAGCTGGTCTATCCGGACGGCCGTCTCCAGGAAGCCGGAGGAATTATTTGGCGCGATGCTTCCGGGGTGAATTATGGAAAGGGCGATCACGCCGACAAACCGGAGTATAACTATGTGCGGGAAGTCGATTATTGCTCGGGCGCCTGCATCCTGATTCCCAAGGACCTCTTCCACGAGCTCGAAGGTTTCGATCCGATCTACGCGCCTGCCTACTACGAGGATACCGACCTGGCTTTCAAGGTCCGCGCCGCCGGACGCAAAGTTTATTACCAGCCTCTGGCGAGAATTATCCATCACGAGGGCCAGACCAGCGGAACGAGCACGGACAGCGGCGTAAAGAGCTTTCAACTGGTCAACCAGACAAAATTTCGGACGAAATGGGCTCGAACCCTATCGCAACAATTCGAAGGACACGCGGAAGATCTCGCGGAGGCGAAAGAGCGCACGGTAGCAAGACGGGCTTTTGTCGTGGATGCCCGCGTTCTCTGCCCGGACCAGGACTCCGGCTCGGTGCGAATGCTCAAGGTCCTGACCATCCTGCAGGACCTTGGTTTCCACGTGACCTTCGCCCCTTATAACGCGCAGCATCTTTCGCCCTACACAGAGCGGATGCAGGACCTGGGCATCGAGTGTCTTTATGATCCGTTCTTTGTGAACTTCGAGGCTTTCTTCGCTCAGCGGAAACAGACTCTTGACGTCATCATTTTGTCTCGCGCCGAAACCGCGGCGAAAGTTTTGCCGATTTGTCGAACCTACGCTCCCTCCACGCCAATAATCTTCGATACGGTTGATCTCCATTTTGTCCGCCGGCAGCGTGAAGCCGAGCTAACCGGGGACAAGGCCGTCCATGAAGTCGCCGGCGAAACGCAGCTCATGGAATTGAAGCTCGCCGCGGAATGCGACGCTGTCCTGGTCGTGAGCCCGGATGAAAAGGAAATTCTGGCGGAAAAGCTGCCTCGGCAGCGGATCGAGATCGTTTCGAATATCCACGAGACCCAGGCAACGATACCGCCCTATGAAACCCGTCGCGATTTCCTGTTTATCGGCGGTTTTGAACACACCCCAAACGTCGATGCCATGCTTTGGTTCGTTAGTCAGATCATGCCCCGAATCCGCGCGCGGTTGCCGGGGGTAAGACTGCATATGATCGGCAGCAAGATGCCTGAGGCTGTTCGAGCGTTGGCTTCCGACGACGTGCTCGCCCATGGCTATGTCGAAAACGTTGATTCGTTTTTCGAGTCTTGCCTTCTCTCAGTCGCACCGCTGCGCTGGGGCGCCGGGGTGAAGGGCAAGATCAATCAGAGCATGAGTTTCGGCGTACCAGTCGTTTCAACGACCATTGGAGTGGAAGGAATGCACCTGACTCATGGCGAAAACGTCCTGGTAGCAGATACGGCCCCGGACTTCGCGGATGAAGTTGTCCGGCTCCACGGTGACGCCCGCCTCTGGGAACGGCTGTCGAAGAACGGAATAGAAAATGTCGAAGAATACTTTTCCCTCGCGGCCGCGCGACACAACCTGGACGGGTTGCTGGTCGAGTTGGGAGTGTTAGGCAGGGCTCCAAAATCGAGATCGTCTCAGCCGAAGGCAATTGCTTAGGGCGCTCAGTTTGGTATTGAGGGACCGGTCTATGGCAACGAACGGCATTCGCGGGGTATCTTTCGTTATCCTCAAACAGTCCCAGACTTCCTGCCCCCAAGGCCTGACACGATGAGCCTCGCGGGATTCGCTCTGCCGCGGTATCTGCTAGTACTGCTTCTTCTCGCTGCGGCGTACCCCATCGGGCGCGCTCTCCTCCGCCGCCTCACGTTCGCCAGCCTGGTGGAGGAGCTTGCTGTCTGCATAACGATGGGCCTGGGCATCCTTTCGCATCTGATCCTCGTCATTGGCATGGCGGGATGGCTCAACGCGGTGGCAATACCTTGCTCAATCGCAGTGGTAGTAACCGCAAGCTTGTTCTTTCTTCCAAAGGGCAGTTTCCGCACGAGCCGGCAGGACCAGGCACGCTGGCCGCTTTCCACGCGAATTGTCGTGGCGCTCTGCTGTGTCGTGGCGGCAGGTCTCCTGGCGCCGGCCCTGCTGCTTCCCCTTTACCCTCCTACTTACTTCGATGTGATCTCGTACCACTTGGCTGCGCCGAAGATGTGGCTCCAAGCCCACGCCATAATTCCCACTCCGTTTCTCCGCAATCAGCTCGGTCCAAATGCCGCCCATGTTTTGTTTGCCGCGTTGATGCTGGCGCGGGACGATCTGGCTCCGCAGATACTGTCGTTCGCTGCCATAGGTTTGGTCGCTGCAATTCTCTACGGCTGGGGGAAGCGCGCTCAAACGGCAAGCGTTGGGGTTCTGGCGGCTGCCTTGTGGATCGGCAGTCCCGCCGCGCTCGAACCCGGCCCGGTCTCCAGCTATCATGCTCTGGCAGCTCTGTTCGCGGCGGCATCCATTTATGCCCTCGCGACCTATGCGAAAACACGCCAGCGTACCTGGCTTTTCACCGCAGCCGCCTTCATGGGATTCGCGCAGAGCACGTGGGTAGGGGCCTTTTACTTCGTCCCGGTATTTGCCGCGGCAGCCTTGTACTTCACAATCAGAGAGCGACGCCTGGCCCCTTTGCTGATGATAGCGGCCGGAGTTGTTCTCGGTTGGGGCCCTAGCCTGCTTCGCTCGGCGTGGTACACCGGGAACCCTACTTATCCACTTTTTCCAGAGCTATTCGGTCCAGGGCCTTGGTGGAAGATCGACGAGTTCCCCGGAGTCGTGCACGACATCCAAAGCTACGGCGTTGCCCGGACTTTGAAGGGTTTTCTCAGTCTTCCGTACGCCCTCGTGATGGAACCTGAGAAATTCCAGTCGCAGCATGGCTATTCTATCGTTCTTTCGGCTCTGCTCCCATTCGTAATTCTACGGGCGGTTTATGACAAATTGGTGCGGTGGCTCTTAGCCCTTTTTCTCTACTACGTCGGGTGCTGGTTTGTCGTCGGACAGCTCATACGATACCTGGTTCCGATCGTTCCTGTTCTTTGCCTGGCCACTGCGCTTACGATCGGCTGGCTTCTCAATTGGTCTTGGGAGCGAAAGCGCATCCATCTTCGCGGCCTAGTTTCCTGCATTGCCGCAGTCTTGATCCTCCTCCAAAGCTCTCGAGTCCTTTGGCAGGTTATGTTTGAGCGTGGCCCAGTTCCCCAAACGACTGAGCAACGGGTGAATTACATCACCGCGCGGATCCCCGAATACAAGGCGGTCGCCGCCGCAAACGCCGCTCCCGGCCCCCTCTACTCAACTATGCTCAATGTTGCCTATTACGTTGACGGTCTCTTCATGGGCGATTGGTGGGGTCCCGGCCGTTATCAACAGTTCACCGACCATCTCGGCAATGCTGATGCGCTCTACGACTCACTACATCGCCTCGGGGCGGTTTATTTCCTCGCAGACCAACCCCACACGTTTGAGCCGCCTTTGCCTTATGGAGACCGATTCGATGCTCATTTCGAGCCCGTTTACGCTGATTCATTCGCTGAGCTTTATCGTCTTCATGAGAGCCCAGAACAGCGCGGCTTCGCACGGCGAAACCTCCTGGAAAATGGCGGCTTTGACGAGTTGAACGGGAGCCTTCCCGTAGGTTGGAACAGACGTGGCGCTCCTATCGTAGAAAGACCGCCGGGCGGGGCGGCGTCTGGGGAAATGGCGGTGCGGGCCACCGACAGCGACGGCTTCCAGCAGTTTGTTAAGGTAGTGCCGGGCGAAATCTATGAACTCGAAATCCAGGCGAAAGCCGACGTCCCAGGCAGGGCATTTCGCCTCCAAATCAACTGGATCGCCGCGGACGGCAACGGGTGCGATGTGTTCCTTCGCGCCATAGCTGCGACGCCTTCGTGGCGTAGCTACACCGCCCGAGTAACCGCGCCTCAGGGAGCCGAACGCTGTGAGGTTTACGCTACGGGACACGGAACGGATTCGGTTTGGCTCGATAGCTTTGCCTTTCGAGACACCGGTTATCGAAGCCCTTTCTCGCCCGCTCCCGAGGCGGCTTCAACGCCCCCGCCCGTCCTGGTTTTTCGCGCGGATCCTAACCCTGTTCCCGCTGGTCCTGGCCTTGGAACCACGACAATTATCTGGGACACTGGCAGCGCTGCCGAAGCGGATGTTTTCCTGGTGACTGGGGACAAGGAAACGATTTTTGGACGAGGGGCGAAAATCTCACAACCGGCAGCTTGGATTCAGCCCGGTTCGTTGGAGTTTCGGATGTACTCCCGGCCCGACCATAAACTCCTGGCAAAGTTAACTGTAACGCGGCCGCAACTTGCCACGGCTTCTGCTTCGCCGACTCCGTAAGGCCAGGCTATCTTTCACGCTTGCGTAAGGACTCGCCCGCGCTCCAATTTTCCCGCGTCACCCATCTTTTGAGCCGTGCTGTTTAATTCTCCAGAGTTCCTTTTTGCGTTCCTGCCCGCTTTTCTCGTCCTGTATTTTGCCAGCCCATGGCGTGGCAAGAACGCCATTCTTTTCCTTGCGAGCCTTTTCTTTTACTTCACCACGTCCGGTGAACTAACGGCCATCCTGGCCCTTTCGGTGCTATTCAATTACTATCTCGCCCTAAGCATCAATAGATTGTCAGGCCGGCGAAGAACTCTCTTCCTCTGGGTAGGTGTAGCGATAAATATTGCTCCGCTTATCTATTATAAATATTCGAGGTTTGCCCTTGCTACCCTGAGCGACAGCTTCTCCGCTCTCGGGTTCCACATAGCGCTGCCCGAGGTGAATCCGATTCTGCCAATCGGCATTTCGTTTTTCACGTTTCAGGCCGTGTCCTACATCGTGGACGTATACATGGCGCGCGTGAGACCTGCGAAGAGTTTAATTGATTTTGGAATGTATCATTCCTGTTTCCCTCAGTTGATAGCCGGCCCCATCGTGCGTTACGAGGAGATCGAAAGCCAGGTCCACCGGCGCGAGATTCGCCTTGATGACGTTTATAATGGCGTTTGTCAGTTCTGCTTCGGCTTGGGTAAGAAAGCCATCCTGGCGGACAACATGGGCTTTATCGCTGATAGGATTTTCAAGGTCGCCCCGAACCTGCTCGACACTCCAGAGGCATGGCTCGGCGTAGCGGCCTACACGTTGCAGATATACTTCGACTTCTCCGGGTATTCGGACATGGCCATCGGACTCGGTCGGATCCTCGGTTTTTGGTACCCGGAGAACTTCGATCAGCCGTATCGCTCACGTAGTATCACGGAATTTTGGCGGCGGTGGCACATGACCCTTTCGCGCTGGTTCAAGGACTACGTGTACATCCCGCTCGGAGGAAACCGCGGAGGAATGGCGCGGACGCTCCTCAATCTGTTCGTGGTCTTTTTTCTCTGCGGGTTATGGCACGGGGCCGCTTATACTTTCGTGGTATGGGGTCTTTACCACGGCGGCCTGCTGATCGCGGAGAGGCTGGCTAAATCGTGGACAAGAGTGTCGATCCCGTTCTGGGCGGGCAGGATTTACACTTTGTTGGCTATCATGGTGGGCTGGGTTTTCTTCCGAGCAGAGAGCCTTTCGGCCGCGACGGCATACCTTCGAGCCATGTTCACTTTTCGGGACATGAAGGTAGAGACGCCCCTTATCGTATCTACCATGACAGCCGATAAGGTCGTCTACTTTATTCTGGCGGTATCGTTTTGTTTCGTGCCCTACCGTTGGATTACCGGCTTTCGAGAAAGTCGATATTTTTTCCCTCCGGTGGCAGCGGTGGGCTCTCTGGTTGTCGTCGTTCTCGCAATAATAGTGATGTCGGTAAATGGGTTTACGCCATTTATTTACTTCCGCTTTTGAGACCTATGAATAGAGCCCATCAACTCGGGAAGTGCGCGGTTATTTCTATCCTTTGCCTGCTCTTGTTGCTGCCAGGCCTTCAGATGATCACTGGTTTCCCTCGCGTGCCATGGCTGGATGAGAATCGGAACCGGGAACGCCCGCCCCATCTTTCCGAAATCACAACACCGGTCGCCTTCCTCTCGCAGGCTCAGAAATGGTTCGCGGATCACTATGGCTACCGGGATTGTTTGATTCGCGCAAAAACCCAAATCGATTACTCGGTCTTTGGTGTTTCCGATAAGGTTTACGTCGGCAAGGAAGGATGGATTTACCACCGAAATATTATGGACAACGAAGAGCCCGCGGAGGAGGCCATGACCGACCAGCAGCTCGACGAGATAATCGCGCGGTTTGTCGTCCTTCGGGATTTTTTGAAATCAAAGGGGATCAAATTGGTTGTGGTTACAAATGAAATGAAGGACCGGTTCTACCCCGAGTATCTTCCCCGTGCCGCACGGTTGCGGCTCCCTCGCCACCGGTTTGAGGACTTCAAGCGCAAGTTTCGCACGGTTGAAGGGGTAATCTATGTCGACTCGACGGAGATATTGGAGCCACTGAAAGCCAAGCGCCGTATTTTCCACAAAACGGATCTGCATTGGAACGACCCAGCAGGCGCCGAGGTGGCCCAGAAGCTGGTTGATACCATCGCCGCCCTCGAGGGACGAAAGGTCCCTTTTTGGCAGTATCCACTAAATATTAGGATCCTGGAGATGAGCGGAGGGGAAGCCAGGTTTCTGCCGCTCTTTTACCCCCCTACGGAACAGGCCCTGGCCATTGACCCAAACCCTGCCGATGGAGACTATCAATTTCATCCGGAGGGCCCCTTTTTTAAAGAAATAATCCGCAAAACAGATCAGAATAAAAACACATTGCCGGCAATCATGATCTACGGGGATTCGTTCATGGATGCGATGCTGCGGTCGGGATTACTTGGCCGTTTTGATGCGGTCTATCGAATGAAGCTGCCCATGCGTGATGTATGGGCGCAGGTGCCGTCCGACGTCCGATATTTCATCTATCAATTTATCGAGATACGCTTGCCCACCGGACTGGTCACGGAACTTGAATTGCCTGCTCAGGCCGGGGTGCAGTGAAATGCCCAAGATGAATCTCTTCATGGCCCGGAACTCCCTGAAGGCGCAAGCTCCCGGGGTGCGTCGCAGGAACTTTCTTGCACCGCTGCAACGCGCGTTCTTTAATGCGGCTATGCCTACAGAAAGAAGACAATCGTCACGAACCAGGATTTCATTGACGCTCGCAACCTGTCTTATGCTCGCAGGGCTTTCCGTCGTGAGTTGCGACCGCCCGGCTACCGACGGGACCGCTGGTTCGGCCCGGAATTCAGCGGCAGAGATTTTGGCGCCTGGAGTGGTGTTTTCTGCGGATCCCAACCCCGTCCCCGCTACCGATCCAAAAGGCAGGACGACGATCACCTGGGACACAGGCAGTGACGCCGTGGGAGACGTATATGTTCTCGACGGTGGAAAGGAGAAGCTTTTCGCGAGCTCACCCAAGGGCTCCCAAAATGCTCCATGGATTCAACCGGGGTCTAACGAATTTAGGTTGTACAGCCAATCCGACCACAAACTCCTCGCACGCTTAAACGTGACAATGCCGGCGGTATCACCCAGCCCGTAGGGAGCAATAGCGTCTTGCACGGAGCGGCGCCCCGGGGACCTCCATATCTCGCTAATTATCCTGAGCCAGCGCTTTCCGTTCAAAGCTGGCAGCCGGCCCATCGCCGCGTCTTCGTAAATCCGGCCACGCTGTTTGAGTAAGGTGCAACGAGCGGCTCGCTCTCATGGAGTATGGATCGCATTAGGTGTTTAGCGCTTGACAGCCTACTCCAGTCTCCCTCAATAATCCCCGACCCCCGGGTTCGATTATGATGATGTCACGTTGTTCCCGAGTCGTGGGCTAAGGTTGCCGAAAGAATGAGCGCCGAGCTCAGTGGTATAGCGCCGAACGCACGTGCGCCTGAAGCCAGTTCAACCAGGAGACATTTCCTGCTCATCCTTGGACTCGGCTCGACTGTTTGGATTCTGCTCCTGATTTTTTTCTTCCCCGGTTATCTCGATCCGTTCGTGCCGTTTCATGTGGACCATTTTTCTATCCTGGGGGAGAGCGCCGATGGGTATGGATTGATGAGTTACATTCGGTATTACCCCAGACCGGTCGGATTTATGATCTCCGATGTAATCGGGCGACTCGGGAACCGCGGGATGCTCGTCCCGATATTTGCCCTGACTCTAGTCAACGCGGCTTTGTTGATTCGTTACGTCGAGCGTCTTACGGCTCGAGTGGTAAGCGCTTTCACTATCACTTTCTTTTTCGTTCTCATTTTCGCTAATCCGCAGAGTTACTGGAGCGTCAAGGAGGACATACTCGCCGTCGTCTGCCTGTCCTGTGTGCTGATTATTTTTCACCTTTGGCAGAACTATCTCGAGTCGGACCAGAGGTGGAATGTTGTCGGCATCATCGCACTGGCTCTTTTTTCGAGTTACATTAAGGAAACATATTTCGCGACGCTGGCGGTCTTCTTTCTGGTCCAGGCGCTGGCCTGCCCCGAACGCAGAAAAACTGCTTTTGCCCTCTCGTTCGCGATTGTTCTCATCGCCGGGCTTTCCCTGATTTATAACTCGGGGAGATCGCCGTTTGTTAATACGCTCCATGCTTCCACTGATATTTATTTTCAGAACTGGTCCCCCATGTCGATCGGGTTTGGCTATTCCCGTTTGTTGAAGTTTCTCATCTTTCCTGTGCCAGCCATCGTGGTGATCGCCGCTTTGGTAATGGTAGGGCACAGGCACCGGAAAGCACTTTGGATCGGGCTTGTCTCCCTGTTGTTTATCGTAACGACATTACTTCCACACACTCTCTTGCCAAACCACCTGGAAGACCAATATGCCTGGTTGGGAGCATTTTTTCTTTTCACACCTATTCTGCTGGCAGACGCAATAATACCGAAGCGCGGGCTGCCCCTGATGCTGGCTGCAATTGGAGCTGTTGCGGTATGCGCAGCAACGATGATCGAATATAGCTCGTCGATTTCGACGGGTATGGCGGGCTGGCTCCGCAAACAGGAGCAGGCTCAACGGATTTATCTGCAATCGTGGCCTATCATGAAAAATATCACCGGCCCCGGTGAGCACGAACTAGTCATTGCTCCGAGCATACCCTACCAGCCGTTTGCGGTGCCCGGCTACATTCGCAAGTCTTTCGGGACCGATACTCACTGGACAGTAGTTCTGCCAGACACATTTCGTAAGACGAAGAAGCTGACGACACAAGTGATCCACGCGGCTGACCTAGTTTCACTCGTCTATGATCACATTTTTGTTTTTAGTCCCGATGCCAGATTGGTGGGCTCATACTCACGACAGGACGCCCAAGCAATACTCGATAAAGGCGGCTTCACTCAATTTCCGGGGCTCCGTCCGGCTGAAAAGGCGCTGTCGTCCGCGACGCCTCTGATCGAAGCCGCGGCCCCCGGGGTCATCCTCCGCGCCGATCCGAATCCGCTCCCCGGTGGGACTGTGATGGGCAAAACGACAATCACTTGGGATGCAGGGCCCAACACGTTGGGCGACGTCTATACGGGCACTTCCGGGAGCGAAAGGCTTTTCGCGAGCGCGCCTAATGGCTCCCAAGATGCTCGCTGGATTAAGCCGGGTTCCACCGAATTTCGATTGTACAGTCACGCCGACCACAGGCTTCTCGCACAACTAATTGTGACGATGCCCTCGTCGGACGCCTCTCCAGTCAAAACATCAGGGACGCCCATTCCGTCGGCGAGTCCCTAGCTAGGCAAGCGCGACGCCGGCTGTCCGCATAATTCCCACGGCCTTGAAAGGCTCCCCCAGCCGCTGCCGCGATATGCCTTCAGGGCCAAGTCGAGCTTCTACCGCGGTCTCCGCGCGGAAAGGGGAAGCGACCAGGGCTCCGGCCACCAGATGCCATGCGCAAGATCGGGCGTGCGATGGACGGTGATGTCTTCAAATGCCGCGTCGGCAAGGTGCTGAAGCAACGCCCCTTCGCCGAAGACGCGCATTTCCAAGGTTGCGCCCGGCCCGCCGTGAAAAATCAGATCATGAAACTCTTGCAACTCCCCGGACCTGGTTACGTTCTTGAGCCGGTCACTACCATTGTCTTCGATGATGGTGAAGTCGTAGAGGTCAGGGAAATGTTCGATAGTCTCCTT
>JBAPMH010000421.1:0-6990 GCA_049278515.1 Chthoniobacterales bacterium | reverse complement strand
CCGGAAGAGCTCGTCAGCATCGGTTTGATCGACCCGAAGGGAAGCGATCAGAATAACAACTTCGGCAACGGCAACATTCCCGCCGCGCAGGACTACGAAGATATCAAGGCCGCGCAGAAATCGTTCTCGATGACGGCCGGATATCTCAACGGCTCCACCATCAACGTCAGTTACAACAACAACCCCCAGCGTTACACCGGGGCCTACGTGACCGACGAGCTCTTCAAGATCATCGGAGTCTCGCCGGCGCTGGGCCGCGATTTCACCGCGGAAGACAACAAGCCGGGCTCGCCCAAAACCGCGATCCTCGGCGACAAAATCTGGCGGCGCGATTTCAATGCCGACCCCAACATCGTCGGCCAGAGCTGTGCCATTAACGGCAAAGCCGCCACCATCATTGGCGTCATGCCGCCGGGCTTTGAGTTCCCGATCTCGGAGGAACTTTGGACGCCTCTCTACAATGAGTGGCCGCCGACCCCGCGCGGCGAACTTTTTCTCGGCGCGAACAGCCGCGCCCCGGCGGTGATGGCCCGGTTGAAACCGGGCGTCAGCCTCGACCAGGCCAACGCGGAGATGATCGCGATCGCGCGCAACATTGCGGCGGACAATCCGAAGACGAACCAGAAGTTCACCTCGGCTGCCGTCGTCCCGCTCCTCAAGTCCTTCACCGGCGTCCAAACGCGCCAAATCGTCTGGGCGATGCTCGGCGCGGTCATTGTCGTGTTGCTGATCGCCTGCGTGAACGTGATGAACATGCAGTTCGGCCGCGCCGCTCTCCGCGCGAAGGAGCTGGCCATTCGCGGGGCGCTGGGCGCGACGCGCTGGCGGCTCGTCAGGCAGATGCTGACCGAAAGCCTGATCGTAGCCATCTTGGGCGCCATCGCCGGTTCCGCGCTCGCCTATTGGGGCGTCGACTTTTTCGATAAAGTGGTGAGAGCCGCACCGTTCCCGCCGCCGTACTGGTGGAAATTTACGATCGACGGACGCGTGCTCGCCTTCACGCTTGGCCTCACGCTTGTGGCGACCATTGTCTCCGGTTCGTTGCCGGCATTTTTCAGCTCGCGCGGCAACACGGCCGAAGTCATGAAGGAAGGCGGCCGCGGTAACAGCAGCCGACTCGTCAATGTCATCACCCGGGTCCTCGTGGTCGGACAAATCGCATTGACCGCGGCGTTGCTCATCGCCGCGACTTTGCAGATCAAGTCGATCCGCAATCAAACAAAGCTCGACTACGGCTACGACGAGAACAGCCTCTACGCTGCGCGCCTTGCCTTGATGGAAGGGCCCTATCCGAGCGAAGAATCGCGCCGCGGTTTCTTCACCCGGGCGGTCCGGGCGCTGCGCCAGAATCCTCAATTCGAGGCCGCTGCGATGACCGATCGCTTCCGCATGACCTTCGCGCCGAACGGACAATACGAAGTGGATGGTCAGAGTTATCTGACGGATCGCGATCGTCCGACCTGCAATTTCGAATCGGTTTCCGACGGCTACTTCGCCACCCTTGGCCTCAGGATTCGCGAGGGCCGAGATTTTACCATTGAGGACAGTGACGCCAAGCAACCGGTCGCGGTGGTGAACGCGAGCTTTGCCCGAAAACATTGGGGCAATCAGAGCGCGATCGGACACCAACTCCGCATCTTCAATCCCGGCAAGGAACAGCCCTGGCGCACGATCGTCGGCGTCGTGCCCGACACCCTGATGCAGGGTCCGTTCGACCAGCAGACGGAAGCCGCGGGCTTCTATATGCCGCTGCTCGGCGCGTCGCCCGCCACCCAATTTGCAACTGTAGTCGTCAGGCCTCGGGCTGGACTGCGCGCCGACACTCTCGGCCCCGTTCTCAGCAAAGCCGTCGCCGAGCTCGACTCAAACCTGCCCACGTATTTCCCGGGGACGCCGGCGCAGTTCCACAACGACATCCTCTCCGGCAATCGCGTGATCGCGACGCTCTTCACGATTTTCGGTGTCGTGGCGTTCATTCTCTCCGGCGTCGGCCTCTACGGCGTGATGAGTTTCTCCGTGAATCAGCGCACCCAAGAATTCGGGATCCGGATGGCGCTCGGCGCCGACACGAAACGCATTTTCGGGATGGTCATAAAACAAGGCGCCTGGCAGCTCGCGATCGGTTTGTTTCTCGGCATCGGCGCCGCCGCTCTTTTACTGGGTGTGCTAATGGCTGCCGCGCTCCAAAACATTCTATTCAAAGTGAAGCCGCTCGATCCCACGATTTATCTGGTCGTGGCGGGCCTGCTCACTTTGGTCGCGGCGATTTCCTGCTTCGTCCCCGCCCGCCGCGCCACCCGCGTGAATCCAATGGTGGCGTTGCGGACGGAGTAAGTCTAACTAGTCGCCCCGACCAGTTGATCGTACGCTTCAGGTAACGCGAAGTTTCCAGCTAGCTCGGCGAGGCTTTGCGGAGAACTTCAGCTACTTTCCGGCTCTCCCGGCCTCCTTTCATCAGCTTCTTGAAGACCGTCTCCAGTCCATTTGCCACGGAGTTCCATGCGTCGGACTGCGGTGTCCACTTGTTCAGCGGCTTCGCCTTTTCCGGCAGGGCATTCAAAGAGCCAAGAGCGGTTTTGTCCCAGCGACAGGCCTCCAGAATTACCGGAACTACCACCGACGTTCCAGCATCGTGTAGCTCCAGCGCCTTCGGAATTTCGTGGTCGGTGATGTAGTCCGTCGCCAAGGCGGCGCTGCTCGCCAAGATGATCACTACATCTGCGTCCGCCAGTTCTCGTTGAATAACGTCGTTCCAGTTGTCGCCCGGCGCGATCATCCGATCATGCCACCCGCGTTCCAGCAGACCTTCGTTCTTTAGAATCTTGAGTTCCGATTCCAACCGCTTGCGCTGGGTCACGTTGCTCTTCGAGTAGCTGATGAAAACCGTCGGCTTCCAGACGTCATCGGATCGGGCGGGCTTTTCGGAATACGCGTTATTCGGTTCCGCGGGATTCACCATCACCGTGCCGCGGTCCTTCGTCGAAATGCCGGTTTCGCGGCCCTTCTTTTCATCCACTTCCAGAGTCGCGGTCGCCACCCATTCGCCCTGCACCTGGGTTTCCTCCATCGGATCGAGTCCCGGGATTTCCGCGTGAATCTCCCGCATCTCCGCCTGACACAAGCCGGCGAGCTGCTGACGGGCTTTCTTTGCGCCGGTAACGGTGATCATCACTTGTCGGTCCTGCGGTTCCGTGCGGACCAAGGCCCGAGCACCTTCGCGGGTCAAGACCGCTCCGCTGCCCCATTGCTGTTTTTTCCCCCTCGCTTCCTCGATGAAGGCATGCAATCGGACGATGGCGCGAGCCACCAGCCCCTCCGGTAAGGCAGAATAGGTGTAGCGGAGGCGGGTAGCGTCGGCCGCATCACGGAAAACCTCGACTCCTTTGGGCTGCTCGTCGGGTAGCGCTTGGGGTACCAGCCACACCCCGGCCGATGACGATCGCGGCGCGTAGGCGATCTCAAAGCGCTCCATGATCTGCACCAGATATGCACGCATGGTTTTGTCCTTTTCCGCCCGCAACACCGCGTCCACATCGGCCTGCTTCAGCACCCCTGCCTGCCTTTCGGCGCGCCGGACGAGCGCATATACATTCTTGGTCAGCCACTCCGGCTGCAGGACCGTCGCCTCTCGCAAGCGGGGATCATTTCGGTAGTTCAGCGCGGCCCCGAGGTTATGCAGGATTTCCGCGAGAGAGTCTTGCTGGCCCTCCTCCGTCACGCCTTGCTGCGTGCAAAGCGCTCGGTATTCCGTGTAGGTCAGATGCGCCCGCTTCTTTCGGCCAGATGTCAGAGCACGACGAACGGCATCCCACTCTTCGGGAATTGGGTCCCGCACCCACTTGAGACGGTCCACTTCCCGGCAAAGGGCGGTTTTGAGCTTGGGGACGCCTTTCTTCGACTTGCAGTCCACTTCGACAAAGGCGCGGATAAAAGGATAGTTCTCCTTCAGAGCGCTCCGATCCACACGAGGGCGGCAACCGGGCACGTCCCACTTATTCAGGGCTATAATTACCGGCGGCCCATTACCCTCTTCATCTGTTCCGAATGCCTTAATCAGTCGCAGCCAGTATTCCGCGTCATCCCGTTCGTTGTTCTCACGGCCTGTCAACACGACCACATAGACACTTCGCACGCTAAAAAAGAATTGGTGCAGCGCGTGGGTGATCACCTGTCCGGCGAAGTCCCACACATGGGCCGTGACCGGCTGCCCTTTGCAGTCATTCATCGTCCAGTCGCACAAGGCAATGCCCGGCGTGCTCTCCTCGCCTTCACGGAACGGCTGATCTCTCAGGGCCTGCACCGTGCTCGTCTTCCCGGCTCCACCTCTTCCCACCAGTATCAATTTCACTTCATTCAACGGATGGGTTTTTCCCGTCTGCCTGGTGAAATAAAAATCCAGAATCGACTTCGCTGAAACAAATCCCTCTGTCGCTTTTCGCGGATCGCTTCCAAGAACGGAGGGCGAGAGTTTCAGCACAGGGTTGTCGTGGAGGTGTAACCCCTTCAACTTTCCCAAATCTCTTAGCGAGCGCGGCAGCGTTTCTAGTCGATTGGCTTGAAGGGCCAGATTCGTCAGATTGGAGAGCTGGCCGATCTCCGGCGGCAAGGTGCTCAGTTGGTTGTGAGCGAGGTAAAGCCCCGTTAGATTGGCGAGCTGGCCGATCTCCGGCGGCAGGGTAGTCAGTTCGTTGTTCTCTAAGAAAAGCGCCTTAAGATTGGCGAGCCGGCCGATCTGCGGCGGCAGGGTAATCAGTTCGTTGTTCTCTAGGAAAAGGGTCTCAAGATTGGCGAGCCGACTGATCTCTTCCGGTAAGGTGCTCAGTTGGTTATTGTGGAGGGAAAGACCTCGCAGTTTGGTGAGCCAACTGATATCTGGCGGCAGGGTGCTCAGCTGGTTATCATCGAGGGAAAGCTCCGTCAGATTGGTAAGCCGGCCGATTTCTGGCGGCAGGGCGTTCAGTTGATTGTTGTCGAGGGAAAGGACCGTCAGATTGGCAAGCCGACCGATTTCTGGCGGCAGGGCGTTCAGTTGATTGTTGTCGAGGGAAAGGACCGTTAGATTGGCAAGCCGACCGATTTCTGGCGGCAGGGCGTTCAGTTGATTGTTGTCGAGGGAAAGATCCGTCAGATGGGCGAGCTGACCTACCTCCCGCGGCAGGTGCGTTAAATCGAGACCGTTTAAGATTAGCTCCGTACTGCGATTACGTCGGCAGGATGCGATTTTCTCTAAGGCCTCGCTGTGGGCCTCTTGCTCTCGCGGGGTCATAGCTTGATGTGGGATGCCTGGTAGTGTGCAGGATAAGTGTCGGTCCTAGTGCCGCAAAGATTTGAACCGTCTTAAGCTAAGGTGCAACTACCCTAATCCTGGACGAAAGACGATCAGGATGTTTTGTGCTCATTTCAGAACTGAGACAAGCCGAAGCCATGCGACGAGCTGCTGACCCACTTCAGCGCGTCGCACGGCCGCCGCGCTTAATCGTCGTCGTCCTTGAAGAGCTTGCCGGCTCTGTCGTTCACGTAAACGTCGAAGATGGCGAAGAAGAAAACTCGGATCGGGCAGGCCCGTGAGACTGGCGTGGTTCGCGACGAGCAGGCTCCTGGTCTTCTTGTTGAACGCGATGTTGGCTGGATTGGCCCACGGTAGAGGATTATGGGCGGGGTTTCCGGGTTCTGGGCTGGGTCGCTGCATTTTGAATCCGATGGTGGCGCTGCGAACGGAATAAGCGGTTTGTTTCTATGACCTGCCATGACTAACGGCAGATTGCCCTGCGCCGTCCGATCCGAGCCTGGAACTGCGCGATGGCAACGCTGGCTTGATTGCAACAAACCTGATAGCGGGTCACCTTTTCGTGGTCGCTCCGCTCTTCGGGAGCGGTTCGTCCGTAAGCAAAGACCAGAGAGGGTGATTGATGAAAATCAGTTCCCGGCCCTTTTTTACAGGCGTGACGAATCCGGCTTTCGCCAGATCCCGTAGATATTTGGTGGCTGTCAGCCTCTTGGCAATACCGGCTTCCTCGACAAAGCGGATTTTGCAATACGGTTGTTCGAAGGTCAGCTCGACGAGTTCTTTACTGAAGGTGCGTTTCGGGAGAATCCGTTTTGCTTTTTCGAGGGTCTCAAAGAGCAAATCGTGGATAGCGTTGATCTTTTGAGTGGTGCCGTGCGCCGTGGCCTCCATGGCTTCGAGCATATAAAGGAGCCACGATTCCCACTCTCCATTCTCGGTCACGGAACGGAGGCCATGGTAGTACTGTGCTTTCCGCTCGATGATGAACCGGCTTAGGAAAAGGACCGGGATTTCCAGCAGGCGATTCACGATCAATTGCAGGATGATGAGGATACGCCCGGTCCGCCCGTTGCCATCGAAGAAAGGATGAATGGCCTCGAACTGGTAGTGGGTAACGGCGATGCGGACGAGGGGATCGAGGTCGTGGGAGGAGTCGTTCGAGAAGCGTTCTAGATTTGCCAGTTTTTGGCGAAGCAAATCCTCACCTGCCGGTGGCGTGTAAATGATTTCCTTCGTCTGCGGGTTCTGCAGCGTTGTTCCGGGGAAGTTGCGGATACCGGCGCTGTTTTGATTAATTATGTTTACGATCTCGATCGTGAGATTGGTGGAAAGAAAAGGGCGATCACGCAAGACGTTCATTCCGTGCCAGAGCGCTTCGCGATAATGGAGAACTTCTTTGGCATGAGGCGAAAGCTCGGCACCGTTTCCATTAGCGGCCAAACCACGATAGAGCTCGTCGTTCGTCGTGAAGATGTTCTCGATTTCGGAACTGAGTTTCGCTTCCTGAAGGGCCAGAGTGTTGAGCAGAATGGTGGGGTTGGGAATGGTATGGGTGCGCCCTTTGAGTTCGGCTAAGGCGCGGCCAGCTCGGGTGGTGGCCCTGAGAACACGGGGTGTCTCCAAGTCGGCCTTCGGCGGCAAATCAGGAAGCTGGTTGAACGGCTTATCGGGGCGGAAATGCATGCGGTTTATATATTGTCAGC
>JBAPMH010000420.1:0-7152 GCA_049278515.1 Chthoniobacterales bacterium | reverse complement strand
CACGAGCACGATTACGAAGGAGGCAGGAGCCTCGCTGAGCCATGGCCACGCCAGGACGCACCCAAAAACAGATTGCCGAGCGCTACAAAGGCAATCTCGGCTATTACAAAAGGAAGCATCCCTGGCGGGTGGCGCGCTGGGGCGCCAGCTTTCTCGCCATCGCCGGCGGCATCGCGGCCGTTGTTCTTTTTCAGAAACGAGGCAACGAAGAATTCTTTAACTCGGGAACGATTTCGAGCGGCCACGCTTCAATCGCCCGGGATTGCGCGCAGTGTCACGACAAGGGTGCGGCGCTGCAAAACGATTTCTCCCTGGCGAAGTTGCAAGAGATCGTAAAGGACCGGTTCAACCACGGCATCGATTTCAGTTCGATCGATCGCAAGTGCCAGGATTGCCATGAGAAACATCCGCCGTTCGGCACGCAAAAAAAATACGATCTGCACCAGCCCAATGTGGTCGAAAATCGTTCCTGCTCGATTTGTCACCAGGAACATCTCGGGCCTGGGCCCATGCACCGCGTGGCCGATTTGCATTGCGCCTCCTGCCACAACGACGCCGGTATTATGGAGGCCTCGGCCAGGAAAGGGGCAACGCTCTCGCCCGCCTTGTTTCATCTGCGAGCCCACCCGCCCCAGCAAATTGTTTTGGAGCCGCCCCGTCCGGCCCGGGGTTATACGAAGGTTTTTTCCTCCTTCGAGGGAGCTCACCCGGAGTTTCAGCTCATCCAGGAGAAGGCGCGCGATCCGGATGTCCTTCGCTTCAATCATCAACGTCATTTCGCCGCGGATATTCCACCCGTGGAAGGCCGAAAGCTGGATTGTAACTACTGCCACAAACCCGAGCCGAGCGGCCGTTTTTATCAGCGCGTCAGTTTCGACGCCAATTGCCGGGCGTGCCACGCCTTGCTCTTCGACAAGAATAATCCCCAGCTCCATCTCCCCCATGGCGACGTGAATCTGGTCCGGACTTTTTTGCGTACCCTGCCAGCGCAGTACGCGGATTTTGCGCGTCTTCGACCCGAGAACCAAGCCCGTTCCGGCGACGTGAAAACTTTTGTGGCCCAGCAAATGAACCAATTACGCGTCCAATTCGGCAGCGACCAGGAATTCGAACGGGCGGTCTTTTTCGAAACCAGTCCCTATAAGCCGCAGCGCGAAAACGCCGCGATGACGCGCGCGAACTTTGCCGGCTGTGCCTTTTGTCATGAGGTGAAAATGGCCGGCAGCGGTCCGGTGGTCACGAAACCAATCCTGGTGGACCGTTGGATGCCGCAGGCCCATTTCAATCACGCGAAACACGCGAGCGTAAAGTGCGATGAGTGCCATCACGCGAGTCAGAGCCGGGAGACGGCGGACGTGCTCATGCCGGCGAAAGCGAATTGCATCACATGCCACAGCCCGCAAACCAAGAAGGTGGCGTCGGATTGCGTGACTTGTCACAACTATCACGCGCCTCCCCAGGTCACGGCCGTCGAGGTTCGCGCCGAAGCCAGGGGCTCACTCAAGCAGATGTTGGTCGGCAGTAACCGAAGATAATTTGTAGGGCGTCTGTGTCAGACGCCTTCGTCCCAATGGCGTTTCACAGAAACGCCCTACAATTCTACGCGGCGCTTCGAGCGGCGGTCTTTTTCTCCGGCGCTAAACGCTCGATCGCGCTTTTGAGCCGGTCCCAATCGACCGGCTTGGTCAAATGCTCCGCGAACCCGGCCGCCACGCTCGCGGCCACATCGTCGTCCGTTCCGAAGCCGCTCAAGGCAATGCCAGTCAAATTTTGCTCCTCCCGCAGGCCACGCATCAAATCCAGCCCGCTCCCATCGGGCAAACCGACGTCGCTGATGACAAGATCAAAGCGCCGGGTCGTCGCCAGCTCGCGCGCCCCCGCCACAGTCTCGGCATGACTTACCTCGTAGCCGGCGTTTTTCAGGATTCGGCCCAGAACGCGGGCGGTATCCTTGTGATCTTCGACCAGAAGAATCTCGAGGTTCCGGGCCACGGCGGCTTCGTTTTCCAGGAACAGGACCGGCCCCTCCAGCAAAGAGGTTTCCATCGCGTTCAGTGTCACCACAAAGGTGGCCCCCGGCCCGGGACCCGCACTGGTGGCGCTGATGGTGCCACCGTGCATATCGACCACGCGCTTGGAAATCGCCAGCCCCAGTCCCAATCCGCCAAACTTGCTCGTGACGCCGCCCCCCTGCTCAAAGGCATCGAAAATTCGCGGGAGTAATTCGGGGGCAATTCCGATGCCGTTGTCCGTGACTTCAATGATGATTTGATGGGCGTCATTGTTTCTCGTCGAGAGATCGAGGGAGCCGCCTTGGGGGGTGAATTTGGCGGCGTTCTTGATGAGATTCCAAAACACCTGCTGCAAGCGCGCCGCGTCCGCCCAGCAATGATGTTCGCGGGCCTCGAAGCGGCGCGAGATCGCGATATTTTTCTGGTAAAGGTCGACGGCGGAGATGCTGAGCGCATGCTCGATGGCGCCGTGGACATCCACGGCGTCGTTGTGCAATTCCAATTTGCCGTGCTTGATCCTGGTCAAATCGAGCAAGTCGTCGATGAGAAGGGCTTCGAGTTCGACATTGCGCTGGAGAACTTCGAGATCCCGCCGGAGGTCGTTGCTCAAGTCCGGTTCGCGCCGGAGCGAGGCGATCGTCATCAGCACCGGAGTCAGGGGAGTGCGCAACTCATGGGAGAGCATGGCGAGGAAACGGTCCTTCGCCCGGTTGGCTTCCTCGGCCTCGTTCTTGGCGCGCTGCAAAAGGAATTCCGCATTCTTTTTCTCGGTGATGTCGAGCATCGTGCCGATGAAGCGAGTTACCTGCCCGGCCGGATCGAGGACAGCCCGGCCGCGCTCGGCGACCCAGCGTTCTATCCCATCCGCGATTCCGATCGTGCGGTATTCAATATCGAACCGCCCGCTGCTGCCGGGTTGCCGCACCCGCGCCACCGTCTCGTGCACGATGTGGCGGTCATCCGGGTGCACGCCCTGCAGATAGGTGTCGTAGGTCATATCCATCTCCGGCGGAATGCCGAATAACTCGCGACTGCGGTCGGAGAACTGGAGCGCCCCCGTGTCCGGATAAAAATCGAACGTTCCGATGTCCGCTGCTTCGGTGGCAAGGCGCAGGCGCTCCTGGCTTTCGCGCAGTTTGGTTTCGCGTTCGTGCGCCAGGTGCTCCTGCTCCCTTTTCTCGGTCACGTCAGCGCGGAAAATAACGATGCCGTTCTTGGTCGGATAAATTCGGGTCTCGAGCCAGCGTCCCCACGGCGCGTGGAAAAACTCACCCTGGGCGGGCACCTGCTTCTCCATCGCCATATGCGCGAGGTCGTAAAACTCGCTTCCGATCGCCTCGGGAAAAATCTCCCAGATGACGCGGCCGATCATTTTTTCCTTCGGCCAGCCGGCCAGCTCGGCCACCTTGTCGTTGACGTAGATGTAGCGCCAGTCGCGGTCCAGCGCCGAAAATGCGTCGCTAATGCTGGTCAGGACCGTCTCGCGTTCAGCGAGGAGATCGCGCACCTCGTACTGGCGCCGGCGCGCCCGCAAAGCGACCTGCACCGTGCTGACCAGGACCACGCTGCGCAGGGGACGTTCCAGTAAGGTCACGTTCCCGCTGGGGCCGAAAAGCTTCAGGATCTCGACGCTGGCCGTATCATCCTGGTGGGTGGCGCTCGTCAGGATGAGCAGCGGCAGGTCCGACCACGCCGGCTGGGCCCGCAGAGTTTTGAGCAATTCGGGCAACTCCGCCGCAGAGAGCGCTTCTTCTGCCAGCAAGACAGCGGCCGCGCCTTCGCCGATCTGCCCGCAGAGGTCGAGGAAACTCGCGCAAACGTGGCTCGCGATTTCTGATTGCGCCAGCGCCTCGGCGGCCAGCATCGCGTCACGGCCGGTGGGCGCGAGAATGAGGACGGGGCAATCCGAATCTTTAGACACTTTCATGGCCGCCGCCTTTTGCGCGCGCGCTGGATTCTGGCGCCGGCGTCCCGGAAAAGATGCCGCGGAATTTCGTCAGGGGCTGGCCGACGATGATCTTGCCTCCATCGAAGTTCACCTCGCGAATCGTCCGCTCATGTCTGCCGGTGCGTTTCTTGATGACAGAAATCGCCTTGTGGACGGCGCCACCGGCCTCGTAGTAACGCAGGGCGATCACGGTATCGGCAAGATAGGTGACATCGAGCGGGGTGCGCATCTGTCCGAGCATGCCGTGCGGCGCCAGCATCATGATGGTGACCACGCCCTGCTGGTTGAGGTAGGTGACCAGCTCATGCAATTGCAAATTCAGGAAACGCTCGTCGCCCATGGCGTGGAGGAATCCGTTCAGGCTATCGATTTGGACAATATCGATCCCGTCGTGCTCGACCGCTTTCTTGATCGCGAACGCGAACTCGCCGGGTGACATTTCGGCCGGGTCCACCTGGTGCACTCTGATGAGCCCTTCGTCGATTCGCTCGCGCAGTTCCAGGCCGAGCTTGTCCGCGCGAGCCAGGATCGTGCCCAGCGTTTCGTCGAACGAATAGACCGCGCTTTTCTCCCCGCGCTTCGCCGCTTCGAGGAGAAACTTCATCGCGATCGTCGATTTACCCGAACCCGCCGGACCGATGAAAAGGTTGCTGGTGCCACGGGTCAGACCCTCGCCCAGCAATTTATCGAGGTTCTTGATGCCGCTCGAAATGCTGTCGTGCTCGAAGTCGCGCCGATGCTCCGCCGCCACCAGGCGCGGGAAGACGTTGAGCCCGCCGGTTTGAATACTAAAATCGTGATAGCCGCCCCGGTATCTGCTCCCGCGAATCTTGAGCACCATCAGCCGTCGTCGCTCCGAGCCGTATTCCGGCGCCAGTTGTTCCAGCACGAGGATGCCGTGCGCGAGGCTCTTTAATTGCGGATCGTCCTCGGCGCTGCCGTCATCCAGCAGGAGGGTCGTGCATTTGCGCCCGGCGAAATATTGTTTCAAGGCCAGGATCTGGCGGCGATAACGCAACGGCGATTGGGAAAGCAGGCGCAGCTCCGAGATGGAATCGAACACCACCCGCGAGGGTTGGACGCGATCTACTTCATCCAGCAGCATCTTCGTCGTCTGCGTCAGCTCGACTTCCGAGGAATGGAAAAGCGTGTTTTGTGCGGCGGCCTCGAGTTGGGCGCCGATCGCCGAGAGCTCGACGACATCGATCCCGTCCAGGGCCCAGCCGTGGGAATCGGCCACTTCCTGGAGTTCGTCGCGCGTTTCCGACAGCGTAATGTAAAGCACCTTCTCGCCCGCCGCGGCGCCGGTGAGGAGATATTGCAGGGCGAGCGTGGTCTTTCCCGTGCCCGGTTTCCCTTCGAGAAGGTAAAGGCGGTTCGAAGGCAGCCCGCCGCACAGAATATCGTCCAGCCCGCTGATGCCCATGGCGCTTCTGTTGCGATCGAACACCGTTCCTTTCTTCATCGGCGTCGAGAATAGCCGCGGCCTTTCGGAAGGGCACGAGAATTTTACGCGTGACACGTGGCACAGACATCGTGGCTGTGGGACTTTCTCCGATGCCAGCCGGCCTGGAAATTAATCTGGTCCTTCCCGATCTCTGGCAGCAGGAGGCCGTGCGCGCCCTGCGCGAGGGGAAGGACGTCGTTGTCCAGGCGCCCACGGGTTCGGGCAAGACTTATATTTTCGAGCTGCTTTATCCCTCGCTCAAAGGTCAGGCGATTTTCACCGTGCCCACGCGCGCCCTCGCTAACGACAAGCTGGCGGAGTGGCGGATGCGGGGTTGGGACGTTGGCATCGCCACCGGCGACCTGGCGCTGAATCTCAGCGCGAAGGTTCTCGTGGCGACGCTCGAGACGCAGCGGGCCCGCTTCCTCCGGAGAGACGGCCCGGCCCTCCTTGTCGTGGATGAATATCAGATGATCGCCGATCCGCTGCGGGGCGTGCATTACGAACTGGCGCTCGCCCTGGCGCCGCCGAGAACGCAGTTGCTCCTTCTCAGCGGTAGTGTCCAAAATCCGCAGGACGTCGTCGCGTGGTTCCACCGAATTGGCCGTGATCCGGTCCTGATCGCGCATGAAGAGCGTCCGGTGCCGCTGGAGGAAATCGACCTGCGGGTGCTGCCGGATTCCGCGTTCGTCCAGACAAAGAATTTCTGGCCGCGAATGATCGGCAAAGCATTGCGCGCGGAACTGGCGCCGGTGCTGGTCTTCGCGCCCCGGCGAAACGCCAGTGAAGAGATGGCGCAAACAATCGCGTCGGCGATGTCATTGCGCGATCCGTTGCCGCTTTCGGCGGAACAGGAAGCGCTCGCTGGAAAGAAGCTGGCGAAATTGCTGCGGAGCCGTGTCGCCTATCACCATAGCGGGTTGAGTTACGCGGTCCGGGCCGGGCTGATCGAGCCGTTGGCGAAGGCGGGCCAGCTCAACGTCGTCGTCGCCACGATGGGGCTGGCCGCCGGGATCAATTTTTCCATGCGCTCGGTCCTGATTACCGATACGCGCTACAAGGCCGGCAACTTCGAGCGGCACGTCGAACCGGACGAGTTGCTCCAGATGTTCGGCCGCGCCGGGCGCCGCGGACTGGATGACGTCGGTTACGTCCTGATGCTGCCGGATATTCCGCGGCTGGGCGACGCTCGCCCGCGAAGATTAAAACGCGCCACCCAGGTGGATTGGCCGAGTTTGATCAGCGTCATGCGCGGTGCTGTAGCCGGGATCACCGATCCCGCGTCCAACATTCCCTTCGCCGCCGCGGTCGATCTGAGCCACTCGCTCTTCAGCGTGCAAAAAGTGCCGATCGGCGCCGAACATTCGCTTTCGACCGGCCTGAAGCCGTGCGGCCTTTGGGTCGACGCCGAGCGGGCCCGTTTCGTCCGGCGCCCGATCACCGAGATCCTGAATTCCGCCGGCGAATGGGAACCAAAGCCCGCGTCCCCACAAAACGTTTCGTTAGGCCAGCTCCTTGTTCGCGAGAATGATGCCTGGGTCGCTGCGCTGGCGCTGCCCCGCATGCTCGATGGCCGCGGCTTCGGCAATCTTTGCAAGCTCCGCGAGAAGGGAATCTACGGCCGGGAGATCCCGCTGGCGACGATCGTCGGCGAAGACGCCATCGCTCCCGTGAAATGGCTGCGCAAGAAATTGGTAGGGCGAGACGCTGTCGAGCCGGGAGAGAACGCGCCATCGGCTCGACAG
>JBAPMH010000419.1:0-5159 GCA_049278515.1 Chthoniobacterales bacterium | reverse complement strand
CTGGGTCGTTAGGCTCCAGGCCGGGCCGCTGGCATATCCGATGCTTGGTATGCCTCAGAACGATGACCTTCCTGAAGAAGATTCTGCTGGTGGATCATGAGCCGAAAGTCACCGTGCTCGTTAAGCGCGCGCTCGAGAGCACTGGCCGGTTTCTGGTGAAAGTCGAAGCCGATGTCAGGCTCGCGCAACACGCCGCTCCCTGGTTTCGGCCCGATCTTGTCCTGCTCGACGCTGCCAGGGCAGGCGAGGGGGAAGACGTTAACCGCCAGCTCCAAAGTGAGCCAGCCTTGAAAGACACGCCGTTTCTCTATCTGAGCGGGAATCCCGCCTCGGAAAGGAAAGTGATGACCGGCGGATTCATCAGCGGGTACACCTTTATGGCGGCCGCGGTGACGCTCGACGATTTGATTCGGTTCGTGGACGAGATGCTCAATCCGGCGAAAGCGCCGGTCCGCGTCGTCCGCCGCCGCAGTTAGCCAATCTGCTGCCGGTAACCGGCCGCGTCCTTCAACTGGTTTACCTGGTCCGCCGAATCCATCTTCAGGACGAAGATCCAGCCTTCACCGAACGGGTCGGTGTTGATTAGCGCCGGGTTTCCTTCCAATGCCTTGTTCACTTCTACCACCTCACCGCTCACTGGCGCGTAGATGTCGCTGGCGGCCTTCACCGACTCGACCACCGCGATCTGGTTCTTCGCCGTCGCCTTGGCGCCAATCTTCGGCAGCTCGACGTAAACCACGTCCGTCAACTCGGCCTGGGCATGATCCGTGATGCCAACGCGGGCATTGTCGCCCTCCACTCGCACCCATTCGTGTGATTCGGCGTAACGAAGATCGTCTGGAACATTCATGATTTTTTGTAGAGCGGTTTTTTCTCGATGATGGCCGGCAATTTCCGGTCGCGAATTTCAATTTCGATCTCGGTCCCGGCCTTCGCGTGAGCGGACGCAACGTAGGCCATCCCGACCCCTTCGTTCAAGCTCGGCGATAGGCTTCCGCTCGTGACTTCGCCGATCCGCTCGCCTTCGCGCCAGACTGAGTAATGCGGCCGCGGCGGCGGCCCCTTGCTCTGCATGCGAAACGCCACCAGCCGGTTTGGAGTACCGTTTTCCTTGGCGTCGGCCAATACGTCGCGTCCGATGAATTTCGGTTTCTTCAGGTCGACGAAAAACCCCAGCCCGGCTTCGATCGGATTGTGCTCTGGCGAAAGATCGGAGCCGTTGAGCGGATAACACATTTCGAGGCGGAGCGTGTCCCGGGCGCCAAGGCCGCACGGCCGGAGGCCGAGATCTTTGCCTTTTGCCAGAATGGCGTTCCAAACCTTCGCCGCTTCGTTCGCCGGGAAGAAAGCTTCCACGCCGTCTTCGCCGGTGTACCCGGTCCGCGCAATCGTCAGCTTTATCCCGTCGTAATCGAAATCCTTGATCTGATTGCGAGCTGGCAACTCGGAGTTCGGTCCGAGCATCGCCTCGAACAATTCGACAATCCGTGGTCCCTGGATCGCGAGACCGCCAAAATCCGCGCTCCGGTTTTCAAGCGAGCCGTTATCCGCGAGATGTTCCTTCAGCCACGCGAAGTCTTCATCAGTGCGCGACGCGTTTACGACCAGGAGAAAAGTCTCCGGCCCTGTCCGGTAGACAATCAGATCATCGATGATGCCGCCGCGCTCGTTCAGGAGAAACGTGTATTGGCCCGTGTCCACTTCCAGCTTGTCGATGTTGTTGGTCAGCATCTCGTTCAACCACCCGCCGGCGCGCGGACCGGACGCAATCAGCTGGCCCATGTGGGAGATATCGAAGACGCCAGCGTTTTTCCGGACCGCCTGATGCTCGTCCATGATGCCGCTGTATTGCACCGGCATGATCCAATCGCCGAACGGGATCATCTTCGCGCCGAGCCGCACATGCTCGTCGTAGAGCGGAGTCTTCTTCAACGCAGCCTCACTCAAGAACTGGTAAGCCTAGACGTCGCGACTTATGTGTCAACGCATCGCCGGTTGAAGCGGGCGGCGCTTCCTCTACCGTGCTGGGAGCGATGACTTTTTTGGACAAACTCGAACGCCGTCTGGGCTTCATCGCTATTCCCGGATTGATTCGGGCTATCGTCACCCTCAACGTCCTCGTTTTCATTCTCGTCTTCTTGAATAAAGGGTTCGATTCCTATCTCGCCCTCGACATTTCGCGGATTCGCGCCGGAGAAGTCTGGCGGCTCGTTACCTACATTTTCGTGCCCCAGATGTCGCATCCGCTCCTGGTGCTGATCGCACTCTGGTTCCTCTGGTTCATTGGCGATGGCCTGGAGCGTGGCTGGGGTTCGTTTCGTCTTACCCTTTATTTCCTGGTCGGAATGATCGGCACCACCGCGGCTGCCCTGCTCTCCAACAGCCAGTTTTCCAATCAGATGCTTTTCACGACCCTCTTTTTTGCCTTCGCCCACTTCTACCCCGACGAAGTCATCTATGTTTTCTTTATTCTGCCGCTAAAAATCAAGTGGATCGCGTGGGTCTACGCCGCGTTCCTGCTCCTCGCGTTTGTGACGCAATCAAACTCCTATCGGCTCGCCCTTGTCGCCGCCCTGAGCAATTATTTGATCTTTTTTGGACCGGGAGCGATTCAACAGCTGCGCCAGCGAAAGGAGGTGGCCGGTCGAAGAAAGCGTTTCGAGATCCAGTCCCGGAGCGACGAGGAACCGCTCCACCGTTGCGCCACCTGCGGGGCTACCGAACTGACCGATGCCAGCCTGGAGTTTCGCGTCGCAAGTGACGGCGAGGAATATTGCCTTGCTCATCTGCCCCGGCCGGCAAACGCTCCTGTCTCGCCCGGATGAACAACAATATCGCGCCGCTGATTCCCGAACAGGGCTGGCACTGTCTCCATCTCTTTTATCGGATTGAGCAGAGCCAATGGCAGTTGCTCACCGCGGATGAGCAAAGAAACGCCAAGGTGGCGCTCTCCTCGCTTGTCCAGGAAACCCGTGCTCTCGAGTCGACCCAGCTCCTCACTCTCAGCATAGTCACGCCGAAAGCGGACCTCGGCTTCATGCTCATCACCCCCGATCTCCAGGCGGCGAATCGCATCGAGAAACAACTCACCCTCGCGCTCGGAGCCGATGTTCTTGTTCCCGTTTACAGTTATCTCTCCCTTACCGAAGAGAGCGAATACAAAACCGGCGCGGAAGAATACGCCGCCGTGCTCGAGAACGAACAGAAGCTCAGCCGTGGCACCCCGGAGTTCGAGAAGGCGGTGGCTGCGTTTGAGGAGCGGATGAAACATTACCGGCACGAACGCGTTTATCCGACGCTGCCCGATTGGCCGATTGTCTGTTTTTACAATATGAGCAAGCGGCGCGGCGAACAGCACAACTGGTATGCGTTGCCGTTCGAAGAGCGTCGTAAGCTCATGCTCGGCCACGGCGCCGTCGGCCGGCGCTACGCGGGCAAGGTGAAACAGCTCATCACCGGTTCCACCGGGCTCGATGATGCGGAGTGGGGAGTCACCCTCTTCGCCCAGGACACTTTCCAGATAAAGTCGATCGTCTACGAGATGCGTTTCGACCAGGTCAGCGCGGCTTACGGCGATTTCGGCGAATTTTACATCGGCCTGCAACTCCCGCTCGACGAACTGTTTCGCCGGTTGCAGCTTTGACACTCCTGCTCTTGATCATGATCCTGCTCATGATCTGTCCGGCAGGAGTATGATCAGGATCAGGAGCATGAGCAGGAGTTAATTGGATGGGTGGCAGAGTGGTCTAATGCGCACGCCTGGAAAGCGTGTTTGCCGAAAGGCAACCAGGGTTCGAATCCCTGCCCATCCGGTCCCCCCGACTGTGATCGACCCTTATCCGCCGTTGGCCGGCCGCCGGGTCATCACCTGAATATTCTGCCGCACTTTCACCACGCTCGCGTTTGGCAGCACTCCGCGAAAAATCGCTCCCGGATAAATCAGGCAGTCCCGACCCAGCACGGAGCCCGGGTTGATCACCGCATTGCAGCCGATCTCCGTTCGGTCTCCCACGACCGCGCCGAATTTGGTCAGCCCGGTCGCGATGTCGCCGTCCACCGCGCTAACGTGGATTTCTTGATGATCCAGTTTCACATTCGAAAGGATCACCCCCGCGCCGAGATGGGAGCGGTATCCCAGGATCGAGTCGCCCACATAATTGAAATGCGGCACCTGCACTTCATCGAATAGAATACAATTTTTGAACTCGCACGAATTCCCCATCACCACGCCATTGCCCACGATCACATTTTCCCGCACATAACATCCGCTGCGGATGTGACAATTCTCACCAATCCACGCGGGCCCTTTCAAGACGGCCCCCTGTTCGACGATCGTTCCCGCGCCGATAAAGACCGCATTGCTGATAAAAGGCTTGCCCACCAACTCGCCCAGAACGGCGGGTTTCAAACGAAATTGCAGATAGCTCGCGATCGGTTTGAGGGCGTCCCAAACGTACTTCTGCGATTCGAACAGCTTCGAATGGGCTGTGTGTTCGAGACTTAGGAATTCCGCCGGCGCAAACATGGTGTGGTGAATTAAGCTCCGCCGCGCCGCGTAATCTTCTGCCCGTCCTTGGTATCGCGGGCTTCCCAGCCTCGCGCGGCCAGTTCGTCGCGCAATTCATCACTTTTTCTCCAATCCTTTGCAAGCCTCGCCTGCACCCGCGCCTCCGCGAGCGCAATGATTTCGTCGGGTAGGCCGCTCTTAGTACCGGTAAGGCCCAAGACGCGATCGATTCGCGCCCACCATTGCAGCCACTCCTGGGCGGCGGACGAGGAGAGAGTTTCTTCATCGAGCAAGCGGTTAGTCTTTCGAATGCTTTCGAACAAAACACCGAGCGCGCCGGAAATGTTCAAGTCGTCGTCGAGCGCGTTTTCAAAATCTCCCATTGGTCGTTGGGCGTCAGGCGTTGCACGTTCGACGTTTTCTTCCTGAGACTTCGCTTCCAACCGGTTCACCCAATCGTCGATCCGCGCCAATGCCTCTCTCGACTCCTCCATTCCTTCCCAGGTAAAATTGAGCGGCGCGCGATAATGCACCCTCATCAACGCATAGCGGGTTTCGCGTCCGCTGTATCCCTTGGCGATTACATCACGAACCGTATGAAAATTCCCCAGCGACTTCGCCATCTTCTGTCCGTCCACCATGAGATGTGCGC
>JBAPMH010000418.1:0-6376 GCA_049278515.1 Chthoniobacterales bacterium | reverse complement strand
ATTTTCACCGTCGCCGCGATCCGCACCGGCCAGTCCGCTTCCCGGACGTAGGCCGGCCGCCAATTCTCATCCGCGATGGTCCGATGAACGTCGAGATACTCGCTGCGATCGCCGATGTTGAACCATTTCCCCGTACTCGCCACCACACCGCCGATCCTGGCACCCTGCCCAATCCATTCGGTGAGGATGGAAATGTAGGAAACGTGCCGGGCCGGCGGGATCCGCTCGAAAATCGCACGCGTCCAGACGCAAATGCCGGCGAAGTCAAAGCGGCCCTCCCGGCCGTATCGACTGGTGATGTCCACGACGCGATTCCCTTCCAACGCGACGTCCCGGCCGAGATGCGTTTCGCGCAAGGCCAGCGTGACGTCGTTTCCCGCCCGGAAATGCTCGTCGAGTAACGGCTGAAGCTCGATGTCGGTGAGAAGGTCGCCGCTGTAGGAAATGAAGGGTTCGTCGCCTAGCAGGCGCTCCACGTTCTTAATGCCGCCACCCGTCCCGAGAATCTCGGGCTCGTGCACCAGTTGGACGGGGTGACCCCGATAAGCGCTTTCCCTAAATAGTTCGCGGAACGGCCCGGGCCGGTGGTGCGTATTAATCACGAAAGATCGCACCCCAATCGAGATGAGGTGATCGAGCACGAACGTGATCAGCGGCTTTTGGTAAATCGGGATTAACGGTTTGGGCAGATCTTCGGTGAGCGGTCGCAACCGCAATCCGAGCCCGGCCCCGAGGATAAAAGCTTTCGCGATCATCCGTTGGCGATGCTTGTGTCCTGCCACCAGTTTGATAGAACTGAACTCATGGCGGAAGAAACGATCTGGCGCGGGACATCGTCCCAATTAAAGAACCTCGGCGTCTTCATCCTGTGCGTCCTGTTTTGCTGGCTCATTGTGCCGATCTTCATTGGCCTCACCCGTTACCTTCAAACGAAAAACCACGTCTTCGAGCTGACGAACGAGCGCTTGAAGATGACCGAAGGCGTCTTCAGCAAAGTGACCGAGACGCTGGAGCTATATCGGGTGAAAGACATCGAGATTCTACAACCGTTCTTCTATCGCATGCTCGGCCTGGAAAACATTAAGGTTAATACCTCCGATCTTACCACTCCCGTCATCTTCCTTGAAGGGATCCCGCAAAAAGTCGGACTCGCCGATAAATTGCGGAACGCGGTCGAGACGATTCGCATGCAAAAGAAAGTGCGCGAGATCGACATCGAGTAAATAGCCTGCCCGGCGCCACCCGACTGTAGCCGCGGCCCTGTGGGCCGCGTGAGACTGGACAAGACCGGGCGTATCGTTCCCGCACGGCCCACAGGGCCGTGGCTACAGGAAGAAAACCGAAAAATCAGCGCTTCAGGTAAAGCGTTCTTGTTCCGAAATCGATGATGCCGTGATAACGGCGCAGGATTTCCGAGCCTAGCAAACCGGCGACCGGCGGCGACGCGTCGAGCAAACCGCCATGAATCACACCTTCGAGATTGACGACGCCGACATTGTTGCTCCGCATGTCTACCGAGCCGACGGAAAGGCGAGAAATGGTTGCGATCTGCACGTCACGCTGTTTCACATTCACTCCGAAAGAACTGAAGGGCGTGTCGCGCAGAGGAATTCGCATCCGCCGGACAAAGCGTAAATGGAGCAGAGTGGCGAACGCGCCCGTGTCCACCATCAATTTCGCTTTGGTCCCGTTCACGGTGCCGTCGACGTAAAGATTGTAGCCATCGTTCACGTGGATCGGAATGCCGCGAAACCCGCGGAAATCGAATCCGGGAACGGTTCCGGGCACGCTCGGGTTTATTTTGAGAACGAGGATCTGGCGCTGGCAATCAAGGAGCGCCTTGGTGGGAAATAAGACATCCGCGCCCAGAATTCCGTCGCTCTCATCTCCCTTGCTCGAGCGGCGCAGGCCGCCCAGGTCCACCAGGACCATCGGCTCGTCCACGAGATTCAGCGCGCCGAGCCGGAGATTGCGGGCGATGACGACGGAATTGAAAACGCCGTTGACGCTCAAGCGCGAAGGGATTTCCGAATCCCCGCTGACCGGGGCCAATCCGAAATAAGCGCGACGCTTCAAGGCAATGACACTGATCGGCGCACCAGTGTCCACAGTCAGAAGCGCCGGCTTGCCATTGATCTCGGCCCGGACCAGCAAATGATTTTGCGACGAGCGAATCAGGGGAAGCGCTACGTAAAGGAGGGCTCCCGCGTTGGACGGCCCGCGCTGGGCGGGCGCGGCCATCGCCGGAAGGGGGAGAAACGCCGCGGCGAGGAGCGCGGCCACAATTTTCCGCAACGGCGAGGAAGGCACCTGGATGAACACGGGCCGGAGGATAGCACGTTGGCGCCACCGCGAAAATGCTTCGCAGGGAAATTAGTGAGCCTGCTCGACGGTCCTGGCTCTTGGCCTGGGCGGCGCGTCCGGACGCCAGCTCCAGACCGCGAGCATGACAAAGAAACCGACAACATAGGCGACGGCCACCCACCAGCCGTGGCGCAGCCATTGGCCAACCGATCTTCCCTCGGGAAACATATTTGTGATCGCAACCCCTGCGGACGATCCGAACCACATCATCGAACCGCCGAATCCCACCGCGTAAGCCAAAAAGCCCCAGTCGTAACCCCCCTGTTTCAGGGCCAGGGCGGTGAGTGGAATGTTATCGAAAACCGCGGACAAAAACCCAAGACCAAGGGACGATTGCCACGAGGCCACCGGCAATTTCTCCACGGGCATCATCGATGCGCAGAGGACCAGAGCGAGGAGGAACAAAGATCCCTTCAATGCTTCAGGCAAGACTTCCCAATCCGGACGCCGGAGCGCGGCCGAAAGCAAAATTGCCACCCAAACGGCCGCGCCGATGAAAGGGAAACGATGCGCCACACTCGGGAACATTATGTTCACGAACAAATTGGTGGAGACGGCAAGGACAAGGATCAGGCCGACGATTCCGATCCGGGTCCCATCCACGCGAGTGTGTCCGTGGGTTCGTTTTAGGATGGGAGAATATTTCTGCTGCTGCATCGCGGCCGGGATGCCGAAGACCAGGAGCGCGACCGAGGAGGCGATGATGGCCTCGAAAACCACCGTGGGAGAGATGCCGGCGATCCACATCATGGTGGTAGTCGTGTCGCCGACGACGCTCCACGCCCCGCCGGCGTTGGACGCCGCCACGATGGCCGCCAGATAACCGATGTGGACTTTGCCGCGAAAAAGTTGATGCGCCATCGCACCGCCGATCAGTGCCCCCGCGATGTTGTCGAGAAAGCTGGAGAGGATCCACACCATCACGAGAAGGAGAAACGCTCCCTTCCAATCGTGCGGCAGATACTTCGGCAGCACGACCGGCACGCGACTTTTCTCAAAGTGGCGCGACAACAACTCGAATCCCATGAGCAAACAAAGCAGGTTCGCCAGGATGACCCATTCGTGCTCGACGTGAGCGAGAAAACCCGTGACGCCGGGACCGGTTTTGAAACCAGTGAAGACGATTTTGTAGAGGGCAATCGTTACCAGCCCGGCCAGGGCGACCCTCGGGGTCTGGCGATGGAAAAGCGCGATGCCGAGCAGGATCACGCCGAACAGAATGAATTCGACGGGAACGCCAAACAGGTTCGGAGATTCCGGAACCGGCAAAGCGCTAGCGGGATTGAGCGCCATAAACAACACAGCAATGCCGATCGTAACCGGGATCAACGATCCCGGCCACAGCATTGCGATATCGTCTGGGTGAAAACGCTTGCTTCACTCCGCGAGAGTCTCTAGTTCGAAGGGATGAATTCGAGTGCTGGTGGCCTGACTGACGGTTAACTGGCGCCCAAGGGCTGGAATTTAGAACCGCATGTCACAACCACCTGCAGCGGAGAACGGCCAGTTCGTCAAGGGATTCGGCCTCTTCGACTCCACCATGCTCGTAGCGGGGTCGATGATCGGCTCCGGCATTTTCATCGTCTCCTCGATCATCGCCCGCCAGGTCGGCGCGCCGGGTTGGTTGCTGGTCGTCTGGCTGGTAACCGGTCTCTTAACGCTGATGGCGGCTCTCTCTTACGGCGAGCTGGCGGCCATGATGCCGAAGGCCGGCGGCCAATACGTTTACCTGCGCGAAGCTTTCTCGCCGCTTTGGGGATTTCTTTACGGCTGGACCTTGTTCCTCGTCATTCAAACCGGCACGATCGCCGCGGTCGCCGTCGGGTTCGGACGCTACACCGGCGTGCTTGTCCCCTGGGTTTCGGAAAAGAATTACTTGATCGAGCCGATCCGTTTCGGCAGCTACGCGTTCTCCCTTTCGACAGCCCAACTCGTCGGCCTGGCAATGATCGCGCTGCTGACTTTCATGAACACGCGCGGCTTGAAGCTTGGCAAACTCGTGCAGAACGTTTTCACGACGGCGAAAACCGGTGCGCTCATCGCGTTGATCCTGCTCGGCATCATTGTCGGCCTAAAGTCAGGCGCCGGCGCGGCGAATTTCAGCGACTTGTGGACGGTTCGCGGCACCCTGCAGGACGTCGGCGGAGGCCTGACCGCCGCGATCGCCTTCGGTCTTTTCGTCGGCATCTGCGTGGCGCAGACGAATTCACTTTTCTCGGCGGACGCCTGGAACAACATCACCTTCACCGCCGGCGAAGTGATAAACCCGCGGCGCAACATTCCGCTCTCGCTCGCCTTCGGCACAATTTTGGTGATCGGACTCTATCTGCTGGCCAACGTCGCCTATCTGGCGGCGCTTCCCTTTGAGGCAATTCAGAATGCCCCCAGCGACCGCGTGGCTTCTGAGACCGCGAACGTCATTTTTCCCGGCACGGGCGCCACGATCATGGCGATCGCCATCATGATTTCCACGTTCGGATGCAACAACGGGCTCATCCTCGCCGGCGCGCGCGCTTATTATGCGATGGCGCGCGATGGGCTGTTTTTCCGTCGCGTGGGCGTGCTGAACGAGCATCACGTCCCGTCGTGGGGCCTCATCATTCAGGGAATCTGGGCCGGCGTCCTCGTCCTGCCGCGGACGGTTAAGACAGATGCCGCCGGTAACGTCACTGGTTACGGGAACCTTTATGGCAACCTGCTCGACTACGTCATTTCCGCCGCCCTCATCTTCTACATTCTGACGATCATCGGCATCTTCGTCCTGCGCCGGAAACGACCCGACGCCGAACGCCCCTATAAAGCATTCGGTTACCCGATCGTGCCCGCGCTTTACATCGTGGGGGCGTCCGTGATTCTCTGCGTGCTGTTCATGTATCAGACCGCAACGACATGGCCGGGTCTCATCATCGTGTTAACCGGCGTGCCGATTTATTTTCTCTGGCGAAGATCAGCCGCAGGGGCGCCCTCAGGCGACCAAAGCGGTTAGCGAAACCGAAACCAATTCACCGTTAACTAACCCAAAAAAAGAAAGCGCATCGCAATGGGAAATCTATTTAAGAGAAAACGGCTCGCCAAGCTGATGGCAGAGGCTGACGAAGTCGGCGAACACAGTCTCAAGCGATCGCTCGGTCCCGTGAATCTCATCGCTCTCGGCATCGGCGCGATTATCGGCGCGGGATTGTTCGTCCGGACGGCGTCTGCCATTGCCGAGCGGGCGGGTCCATCGGTTGTCCTCGCGTTTGTCGTCGCCGGTGTCGGCTGCGCGTTTGCCGGCCTCTGCTACGCCGAGTTCGCGTCCATGATCCCTGTCGCCGGCAGCGCTTACACTTATTCTTATGCGACGATGGGCGAACTAGTCGCCTGGATTATCGGCTGGGACTTGATTCTGGAGTATGCGGTCGCAGCGGCCACCGTCGCGACCGCCTGGAGCCAGTACGCCAACCGCGTTCTGGATTGGTTTGGACTGAAAATTCCCTACCAATGGGTCCACTCGCCTTTCGAGCACGCCGGCGGTGTGACCGGGATTGTTAACATCCCCGCGATCTTTATTCTTTTTCTTCTCTCGTTGCTCTTGATTCGTGGAACAAAAGAATCCGCCTTCGTCAACGGAATCATCGTTGTCCTGAAGACGACCATCGTCCTGCTCGTGATCGGGATTGGCTGGGGTTTTATCAATCCGGCTTACCACACCCCGTTGATCCCCGAGCCGACGACTTACACCACCCCGGAAGGGATCACCCACCCTTTCGGTGGAATCATGGGAATCCTCGGCGCAGCCGGCGTTGTTTTCTTCGCCTACATCGGCTTCGACGCCGTCTCCACCGCCGCGCAGGAAGCGCGCAATCCAAAACGTGACATGCCGATCGGCATATTAGGCTCGTTGGCGATCTGCACGATTCTCTATGTCCTTTTCTCCTATGTGCTCAGCGGCCTCGCGCCAATTGGGGACTTCCGGGATCCGCAGCGCGGTGGCGAAGCCTCGGTTGCCTACGCCATCAGCACCTACATGCAC
>JBAPMH010000417.1:0-1846 GCA_049278515.1 Chthoniobacterales bacterium | reverse complement strand
AAAAGCGCGGATCTCATCGAGCCGCCGCATCCCGTTGAGCGTATCGAGGAAATTGGTGTAGCGCGCCGCCAGCTCGGTCGCTTCGAGATAACGGCCTCGTAGATTGGTTGACTGAAACGCCCCAGGATTCTCCGCCGCAAATAAATGGAACCGCAACCAACGGCGATCGGTTCGCGAAACTTTTTGCGTCTTTCGAAAGAACGCCACAAACAAAAGGAGGACGAGATACGTGTCGACCCGGGCCTGGAGCTCCAGATTCCGCGCGAAATCTTCCGAAGCGATCGCGCGCTCGCCTTTCTTGAATTGGAGGGCGGCGTGCAACGCGTGGTTGATCTCTTCCACGAAAGCGATGAGCGACCGGATGTTGCGATCGCTGAGGCCGGCGCGCGGATCGTGTTGCTCGAGCTGTTCGATCAACCAGCGCGAATAATAAATTCCGACGTAAAGCTGATCATCGGCGTGGCGGAGGAAAGTCCGGGCCAGTTCGCTCAGTTCGCGCGCGTTCGCGCCGGCCAGCCGGGAAAGCTGCGCGCACCGGCGCGAATCGATGAGGCAATCTTCGAGATTGATTCCGACCTGCGCGTAAGTGCGCTCGAACAACTTCTGGATCTGGCTGAACAAAGTCTCGTTCATAGGATGATCGAAGGACCAGGTTCTTCGTCGAGGTTCAGCAACGAATCGGAGAGCCGGTTGAGCGCCAAACGCACTTCGCGAAATCGATCGGCCAGGCCTTCGTAAACATCACTGAGATCGCACCGGCGCGCCGTGGCGTGGGAAGCGACGAGCTGATAGTTGGTCCGGCCGATCTGCTCGTAAAAGGCCAGGTCGGGCGCGCCGCGCGCGCTGCGCCGCTGGGTGTTTTCGTGAAAGATCCCGCTCAAGAATAACGAGTAATTACCCACATGGGCCCGGAGGAGGAACGCCTGTTCGGCCGTGGCCCGGGTCAAAGCGATGAGCATGTCGCTGACATACTGGCGCCCGGTTTCCGCGGTCGTGTTTGGCGCGTGTAACCCGCTGGCGTGGGAGAACGCTTCCAGAAGCGAGGCCACGTAATCGCAGAGCTTGCGGTCCGTGATCCCGGCGCCTCGCAGAACGTGCCGGGCCAGGACGTAAAAATAAAAATGGGACGAGATCCGGAGCTGGCCGGCATTGGAAAGGATCGCTTCCACCAGGCGGGGATTATCGAGCACGGCATCGCGCGTTTCGGAATCACTGAGAAGATCGACCAGGGAAACGTGATCCGTTTGCGAGCGGGCCAAAATGCGAACGACGAAATCAAAATCCGCCGCCGTGAACCGCGCCCGACAATTCGCCTGGATCATCGGGGATCCATCATGAGCATCAGCGATGCCGTGTGGCAAGCTTCTCATTCATGCTCCTGATCCTGATCGTGCTCATGATCCTGCCCGGACGCGCTCAAAAGATTAAGATCATGATCAGGATCATGAGCATGAACTAACAATATCCCGCTTGTTCGGTGGCGGTTCGTTCCCCTACGCTCGACCTCCTCATGAAGACGATACCACTTTGGATCGTGACGGTGTCGCTGGGATTGGTGGCGACCTCATCCTTGTTCGGCAACGGGGGCGCGTGGCAGACGGGAGTGCCGCTGACGGGGAACGGGGCGGCCACCGATCAGAAGAAAACGACGAACGTCACGATCGAAGATGAGAACCTGACGATCGATCTGCACCAGGAATTCGCAGCGGTGGAAGTGCGTTACCGGATGAAAAACACCGGTGGCCAGGTCGACCAGGATTTCTTTTTTCCGGTCGAACGCTGGGCGGAATCGGACGGGGAAGATGACGGCAGCGCCAAGATCGATCTCGAAGGTTACGCCCTCAGC
>JBAPMH010000416.1:0-2628 GCA_049278515.1 Chthoniobacterales bacterium | reverse complement strand
GATATAGACGATCTCGCCGGCATACGGCCAATCCTCGGCGCGCTTCACCAGGCCGGCGCGAACTGGATTTTCGCGGACGTAATTCCACTTTTGCGCATAGCTCTCGTCATTGCGCAGCAGGTGGTCGAAGAAGCCGGGTTGCCAGCGGAAAGGACTGCCGTCGGACCGCAGCGCGCTCGAGACGCAACGCTTCAACCCTTTGATCCATTCGGAGAGGACAAATTCGCGACGCCCGCACACAAACAAATGCATGTGGTCAGGCATTAGTACGTAGCGGCCGACGGCGATGTGCAACGTCTCGGCGCGCCTCGCGTATTCGACAAAGGCTTTGTGCGCGTTCGGCAGCAATGGAAATGGGCGGCGATCTAACGTGGACGCGGTTACAAAGTAAAGCGGGCAGTCGTACGTATCGAAGATACGCGTGAGGCGCGGGGGACGCCCTTTGATCACGGAAAATGGTGTAGCGGCGGGTGTCATCACCCGCAAGACAAATTTAGATTCGATGCGATCGGACTGCGGGTGGTGACACCCGCAAGATAAATCTAGATTCGATGCGGTTAGTCCGCGGGTGGTGACACCCGCCGCTACACCGCCGCCACGGCGGGCAGGCTTCGGATTTTTGGGATTTGGGATTTCGCGCGTCCCACAGACGCGCGCGGCGCGTTTCCACAGGAAGACTCGCCAGCAAGATGATAGGGGCGCATAGTGACGATGATGTCCGAGCACGAACCACCTGCTAAAATCCTCGATCCGGCCGCGAGTGACGATTCGAGCGAGAACGCGCGCAACGGAGCGCGCAAGCGTCGCGATCCGAATGAGCCGGTCGCAGTCGTCGGGCTCGGTGCCTCAGCCGGCGGCGTGGCCGTGCTTCAGCAATTTTTCAGCGACATGTCGCCCGAGAGCGGGCTGGCCTTCGTCGTCGTGATGCATCTTTCGCCGGAACACGAGAGCAATCTCGCGAACGTCATCAAACAAAAAACTTCCATGCCGGTCATGCAGGTCATGGAGCCGGTGAAGGTGAAGCCAAATCACGTTTACGTGATCCCGCCAAATCATCAGCTCACTTTCGAAGACAGCACGCTGCACCCCGTTCCGCCGCAGCAGGCGCTTGGGCGGCGGGTCACCATCGATCTTTTCTTCCGGACCCTGGCGCAGGCTTACGGGCAACGGGCGATCGGCGTGATTCTTTCCGGGAGCGACTCGGATGGCGTAATCGGGTTGAGGCACGTTCGCGCTCAAGGCGGCGTGACGATCGCGCAGGATCCAAACGAAGCGGAGCACGACAGCATGCCGGCGACGGCAATCAATACCGGGATGGTGGATTGGATCCTGCCCGTGGCGGACATGCCGTCCAAGCTGATAGAATTCGTCCGGAACGAGAACCGGATGAAATTACCGCCGGAAGATCCGAACGCGCCGGATCCCGAGGCGAAGGACCCGGAAGCGCCAGGCGGGGAAACTATTTCGGAGATCAGCCGTTCGGATGATGACGAATTCGCGCTCCGCGATGTCCTGGCTTATGTGCGCTCGCAAACCGGCCACGATTTTTCGCATTACAAACGCGCCACGGTCTTGCGACGGATCGCGCGCCGAATGCAGGTGAATTCGGTGGAAACGATTCCGCATTACCGGGACTTCCTCCGCACCCATCCGGTGGAAGCGCGGGCGCTTCTCCAGGATTTGCTCATCGGGGTGACCCATTTCTTTCGGGACCAGGACGCCTTCGCCGCGCTCGAGGCGAATATTCCCCAGGTTTTCGCGGGCCGGCGATCGACGGATCAGATCCGCGTTTGGGTGGCGGGTTGCGCTACGGGCGAAGAAGCCTACTCGATCGCGATGTTGCTTTGCGAACATGCGGAGCGCCTCGAACAACCGCCTTCGATCCAGATTTTCGCCACCGATCTCGATGAGCACGCGATCCAGGACGCGCGGGCCGGCTTGTATCCGACAACGATCGAGGCGGATGTTTCCCAGAAGCGACTCCGCCGTTTTTTCGACCGCGACCCTGCCCGCTATCGCGTGAAGAAAACGCTGCGCGAAAAGGTTCTCTTCGCGGCGCACAACCTCCTCCGGGACCCGCCGTTCTCGCGCGTCGATCTCGTCTCCTGCCGCAATCTCCTTATCTATCTCAACCGGACAGCGCAGGAACAGGTCTTCGATCTTTTCCACTTTGCCTTGAAACCCGGAGGGCTCCTTTTCATCGGCGGTTCGGAAACCGGTAGCAACGTCCAGTCGCTCTTCTCGGCTATGGATCAGAAGCATCGGCTGTTCGTCCGCCGTTCGGTCCCGCGTCCGAGCTGGCGGGTTCCGGCGCTTCCTTCCGGCAGCGGAACCGAAGCTTTGGCGCGCGCCGGAGCGCGCACCTTACCCCCGCTGATGCGCAGCAGGATCGATGATGCCTGGGCCAATACCGAGCAGTCCCAGCTTGCCGGACAGGAACGCCGTGCCGTCCTCTTTGGCGAATTACATCTCAAGCTCCTCGAGGAATACGGGCCGCCTTCCGTCGTCGTCAATGAAGCCCACGACATCGTCCATCTCTCGGCCAGGGCCGGACACTATTTGCAATTCGTCGCTGGCGAACCGAGCGCGAACCTCCTGAAGGTGGTGGACCCGGCTCTGCGATCCGAA
>JBAPMH010000415.1:0-1616 GCA_049278515.1 Chthoniobacterales bacterium | reverse complement strand
GTCCCGACAGCACGGTCGGGATCGCCGCGGGAAGGATGACGCGAACCAGCCGCTGGCTCAGCGTCGCTCCCATGCTGCGCGCGGCGAGCAGCAGTTGCGGATCGATGGTCTGGATTCCGGCGGCGGTCGCCAGCATCGTCGGCAGAAATCCATAGATCGAGGCGAAGGCGATCTTGGATTCGGAGCCGATGCCGAGCCACACCGTAAAGACGGGATAAAGGATGACCAGCGGCACCGCGTAGAGGCTCGACACCATCGGCATGATCAGGATGCGCGGCCGCGGCAGGCTGCCGACGGTGGCGCCAAGCAAAATGCCACCGCCACAGGCGAACGCCATCGAGATTGCGACCTCGTAGAGTGTCACGGCGAGCGCGTGGCCGTATTCGCCGGCCTCGCTCCATCCGGCCGCGAGCGTCGACGATAGGGACGGCAGAAACAGTTCGGGAATGAAGCCTGTGCGCGGCAGGATTTCCCACAACGCGATCAGGCCGATGACGATCAATCTGCGAAGCGTTGCCGCGCTCATTTCTGCCTCATGCCGATTTGCGGATATGCCGCCAGATGCGGTCGCGCAGGCTGCCGAACGCGTCACCGCTCAACATCTCGTAGGTGCGCGGGCGGGGCAGCGAGACCTGCAGATGATCGACGATGCGGCCGGGGCGCGGCGACATCACGATGACTTCGTCGGCGAGATAGACGGCTTCCGTCAGGCTGTGGGTGACGAACACGACTGTCTTGCCGGTCGCGGCCCAGATCCGCAGCAGCTCATCTCCCATGGTCATGCGGGTCTGTTCGTCCAGCGCAGCGAACGGTTCGTCCATCAGCAGCACCGGCGGATCCTGCACCAGGCCGCGGGCGATCGAGACGCGCTGCTTCATGCCGCCGGACAATTCATGCGGATGGCGCTTGCCGAAGCCGTCGAGGCCGACCAGCTTCAGGGCGTCCTGCGCCTTGGCGCGGCGCTCTTCCTTCGGCACACGGCGCAGCGCCAGCGGAAATTCGACGTTCTCTTCCGCCGTCAGCCAGGGAAACAGGCTCGGTTCCTGAAACACCACGCCGACCCGGTTGGGGTCGGGCTCCGGGATCGGTGCGCCGCTGATGGTGATGGTGCCCGACGTCTGCTGGCGCAGGCCGGCCATCATCATCAGAAGCGTCGACTTGCCGCAGCCGCTCGGGCCGACCAGCACGACGAAACGGCCGGGTTTGACATCGAGCGAAACGTCTTCTAGCGCGACGACATCCTGCGTCGTGGTCTTGAAGATCTGCCCGACATTGCGGACTTCGACCGCGCCGGCGGGCTTCAGCGGGGTTATGTTCGCCAATGGCTGCATCGTGTTTCCACCCATCTGACCAGTTCATTGAAGGCAATCGCGATCACGGCGATCATCACCACGCCGGCCAGCAACTGCTTCATCTGGAAATTCTCGCCCCAGGTCGCGATCTGGTGGCCGATGCCGTCGCGCGAGGCGTACATTTCGGCGAGGATGACGCCGGTGAGATTGAAGATCATCGAGATCCGCAATGCCTCCAGCAGGACCGGAAGCATGCTCGGCAGATAGACGCGAAACGCGGTCTGCATCGGCGTGGCGCCATAGGAGCGGGCGACGGTCAGATGC
>JBAPMH010000414.1:0-6509 GCA_049278515.1 Chthoniobacterales bacterium | reverse complement strand
GTCGAGCCGTTGGAAGCTGCTACGTGTTCGCGGCTCGACAGCGTCTCGCCCTACCATTTCGAAAACGCGACAGCCTTTCAGAGGCTGGGAATCGAATGACTAGGGTAAATGGCCAAGCGTCCATCATTTTTCGGAAACGCGTTCAGTCTCCTAAAGCAAACGGGGATCGAATGGCTCGATGACAAGGCGCCGCAGCTCGGGGCGGCGCTCGCGTATTACACCGTGTTTTCCCTCGCGCCGCTCGTCCTGGTTTTGCTCGCCACCATCGGCGTGCTTTTTCGCGATGATCCGGCCGGGGCCTGGAGCAGAGTGATGGAGCAGATGGGTTATTTCCTGGATAAAAGCGCGGTCCAGGTCGTGACTGACATCGCGGCGGAAGCGTCGAAGCCGGGCAAGAGCACGATGGCGACAGTCATCGGGATCGCGCTGGCGCTTTTCGGCGCGAGTGGCGTTTTCGGGCAACTGCAGGATGCGCTCAACACGATCTGGGGCGTCAAAGCCAAACCGGGCGAGGGGATCATGTCGTTCCTTCGGGCCCGTTTTGTTTCCTTCGCGATGCTCGGTGGAGTTTTCTTTTTGCTCCTGGTGTCGCTAACGATCGAGGCGCTTTTGAAGGTTTTCAGTCATTACGTCCAGGGTGCGTTGCCTGGGGGAATCGTGATTGCCGTGTCGGTCTATCTCATCTTCGACTTCACGGTCGTGGTCCTGCTCTTTGCCATGATTTTCAAATTCCTTCCTGACGCGGAGATCCAATGGCGCGATGTCTGGATCGGTGCGGTCATGACCGCGATCTTTTTTGGGATCGGGAAATGGGCGCTCGGCCTTTATCTCGGAAGCGGCGCCGCGGCCTCCGCTTATGGCGCGGCGAGCTCGCTCATCACGCTGTTGCTTTGGATTTATTACTCATCGCAGATTCTGCTCTTTGGCGCTGAGTTCACCCAGGTGTATGCGAACTGGGCAGGCCGCCGGGTCGCGCCGAGCGAACACGCCGTGCCGATCGTGACTCGGGAAGTCGAACAGCGGCATCCGAACAAACGTTGAGCGTTCTTTCGAAACCGATTTCTTGCTCCTGCTCTTACTCTTACTCTTCGGGGCACTGAAGGCGTCAGCCGAGGAGCAAAAGCAAGAGCAAGAGTAAGAGTAAGAGTAAAAAGCACCTACGCCGGGCGCCAATCGAGATCGCCATCTCGCGCGAGCATCGGTTCGGGAAGTTCGCGGCTCGACTCGGTCTCGGCTGTGGCTTCGCTTTCCAGCTCGGCTTCCACCGTATCCTCGCGCCCTTCGTTATGTGTCTTTGCGATCAAGACATAGAGCGACGGGACAATGAAGAGGGTGAAAATCGTCCCGATCGTCATCCCGCCGACAAGCACGAGCCCGATCGAATTTCGCGCCTTGGCGCCGGCGCCGGTCACGAACACGAGCGGCATGTGGCCCGCCACGGTCGCGATCGTTGTCATCAGAATCGGACGGAGCCGCACCCGGGACGCTTCGGCCACGGCCGCGATCTTATCGTACCCTTCCAACTGCAGCTTGTTCGCGAACTCGACAATAAGGATGCCGTTCTTCGCGATCAGGCCGATAAGAGTCACCAGCCCGACCTGCGAGTAAATGTTCATCGTCGTCGTCCAGCCGTTGGTGAAGAACGGCGCCTGGCCGGGCATTTTGAGGAACGTAAAGATAAGCGCCCCGAACATGGCCAGCGGCACCGAGCCGAGCAGGATGATGAACGGATCGCGGAAGCTGTTGAACTGCGCGGCGAGGACGAGGAAAATCATGACGACCGCGAGTCCGAACGCCGGGAGGAACTTGTCGCCTTCCACCCGCAACTGCCGCGATTCACCGGTGTAATCGATGGAATAACCCGCGGGCAAAATCTTGCGGGCTTCGTCTTCCAGGAGCCGCAGCGCCTGGTCGGTCGGTAAACCCGACATGCCGCTAATCGTGACCGAGTTCAGCTGCTGCATCCGGTTCAACGAGCGCGGCACGGTCTTTTCCCGGATCGTGGCCATGGTGCTGAGCGGGATCAGTTTTCCGTTCGGGCCGGTAACGTAAACGTCCTGGAGTTGGGATGGATTCAAACGCTCCGCTCGCTTGATCTGCGGAATTACTTTGTAGGCCCGGCCGGCAATGTTGAACCGGTTCACGAAATTTCCGCCAAACATCGCGGAAAGATCGGCGCCCACGTCCTGAAGGTTGAGCCCGAGCGCGGCCACCTTGTCATGGTCGAGCATGACTTCGGCCTGGGGTTGATCGATTTTGGTATCGATGACGGGCGGAAAAAAGAAGCTGCCCTTCTGCATCGCGACCATTTGAAGTTGCTTGGCGAATTCGAGCATTCGCTCGGGCTCTTCAGTCGAGAGGAGAACGATCTCGACGGGGAAATTTCCCCCTCCGGGCAACGCGGGAGGCATGATCGGAAACATCTCGATACCCGGAACGCTTCCAAGTTTGGCCTGGACCTGGGGCAGCAACTGGAAGGCGGTTTCTTTTCGCTGATCCCACGGCTTTAGCACCATGCCGCCAAAACCGCCGCCCGGAGACGTGATTTGGAAGGTGAATTCCGTCTGCGGAAAATCCATGAAGATTTTCCCGGCGGCATCGGCGAACCCCGAGGTCTGCTCGATGGTCGCGTTGGCGGAGGCGTTGACGATTCCGAAGATAACGCCCTGGTCCTCGGTCGGCGCGAGTTCCTTCGCGCTCATCGAAAATTTCAGGAACAACGCCGCCAGTAAGGCGAGCCCGATCCAGGCCGTGTAAACCGCCGGCCTGACTTTCAGGGTCGCATCAAGTTTGCGCCCGTACCATTCGCGGAGCCGATCGAAAGTCCGGTTTACCTTTCCGGCGAATCCGAGCTCTTCTTCTCCGGCGTGGAGAAATTTCGCGCTCATCACCGGCGAAAGCGTCAGGGCGACGACCCCGGAAATGGTGACCGCTCCCGCGAGCGTGAAAGCGAATTCGCGGAAGAGCGTGCCGGTCAACCCACCCTGGATGCCGATCGGAATATAAACCGCCGCGAGCGTAATCGTCATCGCGATGATCGGGCCGACCAGCTCGCGCGCGCCGAGGAGCGCGGCGTTCACCGGCGTCATCCCCTCCCGCAAATGCCGCTCGACATTTTCCACGACGACGATGGCGTCATCGACGACGAGACCGACGGAAAGAACGATCGCCAAAAGGGTGAGGAGGTTGACGGTGAACCCGAAGATCTGCATCAGAAACACCGCACCGATGAGCGAGATCGGGATCGCCACAATCGGGATGATGACCGAGCGCCAGGAACCGAGAAAAAGGAAGATTACCACCATGACGATGAGGAGTGTTTCCACGAGGGTGTGGAAGACGTCCTGGATCGCCGTGTTGATGTAAGCGGTGCCGTCATACGCGATCCGGCCATCCATACCGGTCGGCAACTCGCGCTGGATCTGCTCCATCTCGGTTCGGACGCGCTTCACGACGTCGATCGAGTTTGCGTTGGGCAACACGAAGATGCCCATGAAAACCGCGCGTTGTCCGGAAAAGCGGACCTCGGCGTTGTAATCTTCCGCACCGAGAACCACGTCGGCGATGTCGCCGAGCCGGACGAGGGTGCCGCCTTCCCGGCGAATCACCAGGTTCTTGAAGTCTTCGACCGTATGCAGATCGGTGTTTGCCGTGAGATCGACCTGGACCATCGCGCCCTTGGTGCTGCCGAGCGCGGAAAGATAGTTATTCGTGCCCAGCGCCTTTCGCACCTGGGCCGGGCTGACGTTCAACGCTGCCATTTGTTCCGGCTTCAGCCAGATGCGCATCGCGAACGTGCGACCGCCGAGGATCTCCGCCCTTTGGACGCCGCCGAGCGCCGTGAGCCGCGGCTGAACGACGCGATTCAGGTAATCGGTAATCTCGTTCGCCTGCAGAATGTTCGAAGTGAAACTGAGATAACAAGAGGCGAACCGCGAATCGGCCGATTCAATGTTGATGACCGGGATTTCCGCTTCCGGCGGCAGATCGCCGCGGACCTGGTTGACCTTCGAGCTGATTTCCGAAAGCGCCTTGTTCGAGTCGTAATTCAGCTTGAGGCGCGCCGTGATCGTCGAACGATTTTGCGAGCTTTGCGATTGGAGGTAATCGATGCCGTCCGCCGCGGCGATCGCGCGTTCGAGCGGGGTGGTGATGAAGCCGCGGACCAATTCGGCGCTCGCCCCGATGTAAACCGTGCTCACCGTGACCGACGCAATGTCGCTCCGCGGATATTGCCGCACGTTCAGCGACGAAACCGCCTGGAGGCCGGCGATCAAAATCACCAGGCTAACGACCAGCGCCAGGACCGGGCGCCGGATAAAGAGATCGGTGAAGGTTTTCACGAGAGGGGAATCAACTGTCCGTTGGCTTCGGATTCATCTCCGCCTTGGGCGCGAGTTTGTTGTCGACGACGACATTCATGCCGTTTCGCAATTTAAAGACCCCGCTGCTGACGATCTGCTCGCCCACTTTTGCTCCGTCCGTGACGGCAACAAAATCGCCGCGCGTTTCGCCGGTGCGAATAAAGGCCTGGCGCAAGACGAGAGCTTCCGTCTTGGTTTTTTCATCGGCCTTTTTCTCGATCACGAAAATCGAGTTGCCGTACGGCGCGTAGGAGACCGCCGTCGAGGGAATGAAAAGCGTTTGGCTTTGTTGCGGCAACAAAACCCTCACCCGGACGAACATTCCCGCGCGCAAAGCGTGGTCGGAATTTTCCAGCGACGCCTGCAAGGAGACGTTCCGCGTCGCCGGATCGATCGCGGAATTGATCGCGGTCAGTTTTCCTTCGAACTCCCGATTCGGAATCGCGTCGGTCGTCACCTTCACCGGCAGATCCTGTTTTACGTCTGCCAGTTGCTGCTGCGGCAGCGAGAAATCGACGTACACCCGGTCCATCGCCTGCAACGAAACCAGGGCGTCGCCGACCTTCACCATTTGGCCAGGATTCACCGCGCGAATTCCCGCGATGCCGTCGAACGGCGCCCGGATTTTCTTCTTATCGATTACCGACTGCATGTTCTCGACCGCCGCCTTTTTCTGGCTGTACTTCGATTGGGCCGCGTCCAGCTCCGCAGGGGAGATCACCTTGCGAGCCGCGAGGTCCTGGGCCCGCTCGAAATCTTTCTTCGCTAATTCGGCGTCCGCTTCCGCGGAACGCATTTGCGCTTCTTCCGCCGACGCGTCCAGCTGCAGCAAGACGTCTCCCTTTTTCACCAGTTTGCCCGAGTCGAAATCAATCTCCGCCACTGTGCCCGCAAGCTCCGCGCTGATCATCGCGCCTTGCACCGGAGAAACGGAACCGACGGCCGACAGCATCGGTTGCCAATCGCCCAACTTCACTTCCGCGCTCGTCACGGTCGTTGGCGGCGGCACCATTTTTTTGCCGGCGGATATCAAAGTCATGATCTGCCAGGCCTTGATCCCGCCCAGGAGGACCAGGACCGCGAGCAACCCCAGGATCACTTTCCAAACGCTCTTGGTGGTGGGTTTCATCGAATACGAAAATCTTGAACGAGGTTTGGCGATGTCATGCATAGGCGGCGGCGTCTTGCGGCTGGAAAAGTAAACGCCAGAGGCGGCGGGTGACTTCGAGCTGGCGTGTCCGGCGTTCCGCGGCCGTCATTTCCGCCGGTTGAAGAACGTCGAACATCAGCATCCCGCGCGCAGCGGCGAAAATCAGTTCGGCCAACTCATGCGGTTGGAGGCCGTGGGCCGCCCCTTGTTTCGCTTCGGGCGAACGGGCGATCAAACTGGTCACGCCTTCCATCGCGGTCTCCAAAACGTCGCGCACCAGATCGGCGATCTGCGGATTACGGGAAGCCTCGGCGTAAAGATCGACGACGAAGGCCGACAGGACCTTCGGGGAATTCTCGCAGCAGTGGGCGGTGAATAGAATTTCGAGCGATTCGAAGAGGCTGGGCGCCTGACGGGCGCGCTCGAGCAATTCGTGGATCTCCTGCTTATGCCGGTCCGCCATTGCGGAAATGACGGCCTCTTTATTGGCGAAATAGCGATAGATCAGGCCCACGCTGATCCCGGCTTCGGCACTGACGTCGTGCATGCTGGTCTGGTGAAAGCCGCGCTTGGCGAAGCAAATAATGGCCGCCTCGAGGATTTGAGTGCGGCGGTCAAGGGACGGATCGGGAGAGGGTTGCGGCATTGTTCGAGACAATGAATGAACGTTCATTCATTGTCAAATCCTCCTCTTGAGCCAGGCGCAAGTGGAGTCAAGGGACCACGTCATCCCGAGCGAAGCGAAGCGAAGTCGAGGGATCCCGCTGAATCTCGATCGGCTCGGCAGCGGAACGAGGGCCTCGCTGAATCTCGATCGGCTCGGCAACTGAAGCGACGCCGCTCGAAGCGCCACGGGGTCCTTCGACTCTGTTGGCGCTTCGCTCAGGACGACGACCGCAAATAGCCGAGAAATATTCGCGTTGATTCCACCCGGGCTGACGTTCGAGGAAATTCCGGGTTCGGAATATTCACCACCTGCCGAGCAAAGGTGAGCC
>JBAPMH010000413.1:0-8751 GCA_049278515.1 Chthoniobacterales bacterium | reverse complement strand
AGCATCATGGCAAGGGTGCGCGGCACGACCAGATAATCGACCGGGTGCACGGCGAGAGCGCGGAGGGCGTCGATCTGTTCGGTCACCTTCATCGTCCCAATTTCGGCCGACATCGATGCTCCGAAGCGACCGGTTACCATCAGGGCCGAGAGGACCGGACCCAGCTCGCGGCAAACCGACACGGAAACCACCGCGCCCACGGCGGAGCCCATGCCGAGCTTATTGAATTGAAAGAACGTCTGGGCCGCGAAGACGGCGCCGGTGAAAGCGCCGGTGATCATCACCACCAGCTGCGAGCGCAATCCAATCTCGACGATTTGATGCATGAACAGCCGCCAACGAACTTTGTGAACGAAGACCGAGCCAAAAGTTTCACCCGCCAGGACGACGATTTCGCCGACGTAAACCAGAAACGAGACGATTGCGGTCCCGAGGCCGGTGAGAATGCGAGCGATCATAAGAGGGCATCGTAAAAGGGAGCGGAGCGCGATGCAAAATCTGAATCAGGCCCTGGAAAGACAATCCATTGCGCGCGAGACCGGTCTGCGATAAAGGGAATTGTCCATGAATGCCACGTTGCGTTTCGTTGCCGTCATCAATGTTTTTCTCAGCGCCTTCTTCCTGGCCGGTTGCGAAACCACCTCCAGCGGAATCCAGCAAAACCGGGTCGAAGCGGCCCAACGCATCGCGGCGGAACCGCCCGGCGATTATTTTGTTGGGCACCGCTATTTCAAGGGATCGGTCTTCAAATTCTGGGGTTACGTGCGAAAGCCTGGCCAGCCGTGGAACACGGCCCAACTGGTCGTGCTCAACGAAAAACAGAAACTCGCGCCCGATCGCGAGCAGCTCAGTTTCGGAAGCGACAATAACTACGAATACAAGCTCTACGGCTCGTTCAGCGGCCAGACCGTTTACGAGCCGGCCAGCAACGGCTTTTATCCGGAGTTCGTCCTGACAAAATACGAGCTGATCTCGACGAATCCGCCGCCGATTTTCCGCAGCCAGTATAACGAACGCACGCGGGCCTCCATCGGCCGCATGCAGATAGAGAAGCCCGAGTAGCCATCGTGCCTGCGCGCAACTCCCGCGACCCGCTCGCCGAGGAGTTTTTTCGCTTCCTCGAGGTGGAGCGAAACGCTTCGGGCCGCACGCTGATCGCCTACCGGCAGGCGCTCCAGGGATTTCGCGCGCAGAAAAATGTCCGGTCCTGGCGAAGCTGCCGGGCGGATGATTTTCGCGATTATCTGTTTGAGCTGATGAAGAAAGGCCAGGCCCGTTCTTACATTCGCCTCCAATTCTCCGCCTTTCGCACCTTCTACCGTTTTCTCGTCGAACGAAAAAATCTGGCGAGTGATCCTGTCCGGCAGCTGCAATTGCCGAAGGCGGAGAAAAAGCTGCCGTTGGTCCTGACCCAGAAACAGATCGGCGAATTGTTAACCGCTCCCTTGCGGGTCCCGAAACATCGGACCGCGCCCCAATGGATGCCGCTCCGCGACGTTGCGATCATGGAATTGTTTTATAGCAGCGGGCTGCGCCTCGGAGAATCGGCGTCGCTGAATGTGGCAGACGTCGATGTTTACACGGAGTCGGTGCGGGTCCTGGGCAAAGGCCGGAAGGAACGGGTTTGTCCCGTCGGCGCTCCTGCCCTGGAAGCGGTCTCGCGTTATCGCGCGGCGGCCAATGTTCAAACCGGCCCGCTTTTCATCAACAAACTGCGCCGCCGGATTTCGCCCCGATCCATCTGGCTCATTCTCAAACGCTATTTGCGGCACACGTCGATCCCGGTGGCGGTGAGCCCGCACAAGCTGCGGCATAGTTTTGCCACCCATCTGCTCGATAGCGGCGCGGATTTGCGGAGCGTCCAGGCGTTGCTCGGCCACGCGAGCTTATCGACGACGCAGATCTATACTCATGTCACTGTCGAACGGTTGAAGAAAGCCTACGCGGACGCACACCCGCGCGCGTAGTCGTCATTCCGAGCGAAGCGCAAGCGAAGTCGAGGAACCCCGATGCACCAGATCGACATCGCTCGCAGTTCCACGGGGTCCCTCGACTTCGCTCCGCTTCGCTCGGGATGACGGCTTTCGCCGTCAACTTGCGCTCGCCGCCGCACTCCCGTGCGGCTCGGCGACGTGAAACCCGAGCTTGTCGTCACCCGCCACGGAAACTTCCACGATATCGCCGGCTTTCACCGCTCCCTTGAGCAGCTCTTCGGCAAGCGGATCTTCCAGGTAACGCTCGACGGCCCGTCGCATGGGACGCGCTCCATAAGTCGGATCGTATCCCTTGTTGATGACGAACTCGTGCGCTGCCTCGTCGAGGACAATTTCGATCTCCTTCAGCTTCAATCGGCGTTTCACCTTGTCGACTTCGAGGTCCACGATCTTGAGCAGGTCGGGTTTGCCCAGGGTGCGGAAAACAATGATCTCATCGAGACGGTTCAGAAACTCCGGCTTAAAGACCCGCTTGGTCTCCTCGAGAATCTTCTCCCGCATCGTTTCGTAATCCTGCGTATCCTTCGGCGCCCCGAACCCCATCGTTGTCTGGCGCCTGATCAGATCGGCCCCGGCATTCGAGGTCATGATGATGATCGTGTTCCGGAAATCGATCTTTCGGCCTAACGAGTCCGTCACCTTGCCGTCCTCCAGGATTTGGAGAAGAAGATGCATCACATCCGGATGCGCCTTCTCCACTTCGTCGAAAAGAACAACGGAATAGGGCCGGCGCCGGACCGCTTCGGAAAGCTGGCCCCCCTCTTCATAACCAACATACCCCGGCGGCGAGCCAATCAGCCGTGAGGCGGTGAACTTCTCCATGTACTCCGACATGTCGATCTGGATGAGGGCATCGGCGTCGCCAAACATGAATTCCGCGAGCGTCCGGGCCAGGAACGTCTTGCCGACCCCGGTCGGGCCGAGAAATACAAACGAGCCGATCGGCCGCTTCGGGTCCTTCAGATCCGCCCGCGACCGCCGCAGCGCCTTGCTGATCGCGGTCACCGCTTCGTCCTGGCCGATGACGCGCTGTTTCAATTCTGCTTCCATCGCGAGAAGCTTCTGCGTCTCCTTTTGCTCCATTCTTTGGAGCGGAACGCCGGTCACTTTCGAAATGATGTGCATCATGTCGTCCGCGGTCACGAGCACTTCCTTTTCTTCCCGTTCTTCGCGCCACTTGGCGAGAATGCCGTCGAGTTTTTCCTTCGTCTGTTTTTCCTTGTCCCGAAGCGCAGCCGCTTTTTCGAAATCCTGGGCCTTGATGGCCGCTTCTTTTTCGACGCGAATCTCTTCGATCTCCTTTTCGATTTCCTTAACGTCGGGTGGCCGGGTCATGGCGTTGATCCGGGCGCGCGCGCCGGCCTCGTCCATGACGTCGATGGCCTTGTCCGGCAGGAATCGGCCGGTGATGTAACGCTCGGAAAGTTTCACCGCTGTCTCCAGCGCTTCATCGGTCAGCTTGGCCTTGTGATGCTGCTCGTACTTCGGCCGCAATCCCTTGAGGATGAGAATCGTCTCCTCAATGGTGGGCGCATCGACCTTCACGGTCTGGAACCGCCGCTCCAAGGCAGCGTCTTTCTCGATGTACTTGCGATATTCGTTCAGCGTGGTCGCGCCGACGCATTGCAATTCACCGCGGCTCAAGGCCGGTTTGATGATATTCGAAGCGTCCATGGCGCCTTCGGCCGAACCCGCCCCCACGATCGTGTGGAGCTCGTCGATAAACAGGATGACATTCTTGGAGCGGCGAATTTCGTCCATGACCGCTTTGATCCGCTCTTCGAACTGGCCGCGATATTTCGTTCCGGCGACCATGAGAGCGAGATCGAGCGTGACCACTTTCTTGTCCCGCAATAGTTCGGGGACATTGCCGCTCGCGATTTCCTGGGCCAGACCTTCCGCGATCGCGGTTTTGCCCACGCCCGCTTCCCCGAGGAGCACGGGATTGTTTTTCGTCCGCCGGCAGAGCACCTGAATGACGCGCTCGATTTCGTTGTGCCGGCCGATCACCGGATCGAGCTCGTTTTTCTTCGCCAGCTCGGTCAGGTCGCGCCCGAACGCGCGGAGGGCCGGCGTCTTGACGTCCTTCTTTCCGGAGGAAGGCTCGCCGCCTTCCTGGTCTGGTTCTGCCGGGGTAAAATTGGGATCGAGTTCCTTGAGGATTTCGTTGCGGGTCCGTTCGATATCGACTTCGAGGCTTTTGAGGACGCGGGCCGCGACGCCTTCGCCTTCGCGCAAGAGTCCGAGCAAAATGTGTTCGGTGCCAACATAGGAATGGTTGAGCGCCTTCGCTTCCTTCCCGGCCAGGGCGAGAACTTTCTTCACCCGCGGCGTATAGGGAATGTTGCCGACCATCTTCGTCTCCGGGCCGGAGCCCACCTGCTTCTCGACCTCCATCCGCACGGTTTCGAGATCGAGACCCATCTTCTGGAGAACGTTGACGGCAACGCCCTGGCCAAGCTTGATCAGGCCGAGCAAGAGATGCTCGGTCCCGACGTAGTTGTGGTTGAAGCGGTCGGCTTCTTTTCGAGCGAGAGCCAGGACCTGCTGGGCTCGCGGCGTGAAATTATTCATTGGTGTGAGGCTCGGGACTCGATCCGTTCTCCGATTCCTTCGCCACTTTAGTAATATCAGGTTTAGGGAAGACTCGCAAACGCTCGCGGATAATCTGAGCCCGCAAATGGTCCCGCTCCTCGGCGTTTAGCTTCTGCTGGGAACTCTTTTGCAAATGGGCGGGCTGGGTATCGATGAAGAGCTCGTCGATCGGCAAACGGCGATCCTCCGGGAACGCCCCCAGATCGACGCCGAGCTTGATGATCGACAAAAGGTTGAGCGCCTCCTTTGACGTCATCGCGTGGGCGAAGGTGAGCACGCCGTAGGCGCGGCCGATCTGGTCCCAAAGCGTGTTCGATTTTTTCTGAATCAGCATCTGGCGGGCGTCATGTTCTTTTTCGATGATCGTCTCGATGACTTTGCTGAGGCGGCTGATGATCTCTTCTTCCTTCTCCCCGAGGGTGGTTTGATTCGAAATCTGGAACAGATTCCCCATCGCTTCGGTGCCTTCGCCGTAGAGGCCCCGGACGGCGAGCCCGATCTTGTTCACGGCTTGAATGACCTGGTTGATCATTTCGCTCAGGACGAGACCGGGCAGGTGAAGCATCGCGGAAGCGCGCATCCCGGTCCCCACGTTGGTGGGGCAGGCGGTGAGATAGCCAAGCCGCGCGTCGTAGGCAAAATCGAGTTTTCCCTCGAGCGTGCTGTCCACTTTATCGACGAGCTTGAAGGCGCTTTTCAATTGGAGCCCGGAGCGGATCGATTGCATCCGCAGATGATCCTCCTCGTTCACCATGATGCTAAGGGTCTGGCGACGATTCATGATCACGGCGCTGCCCACGCCTTTCGCCGCGTGCTCCCGGCTGATGAGGTGGCGCTCGACCAGCACCTGCTTCTCGAGCGCGGAAAGGTCCTGCAATAATTCCGAAAACGAATCCTGCATCTCCGGCAGTTCTTCGACGCGCGGTTTGATCAACTCGAGAATCTGGGTGCGCTCCGCTTTCTTCGCCCAACCGGGGAAAGCGCGCTGCTTGAGATTGCGCGCCAATCGCACCCGGCTGCTGATCACGATCTGGTGATGCGGCCCTTCGCCCCGGAGCCATTCGCCCCCGCTCGCCATGATATTGTTGAACTTCATCGGCTCAGGCCATCCTCTCGTGTTCGAGCTGCTTGATTTGATCGCGCAAGGCCGCGGCGTTTTCGTAATTTTCGTCGGCCACCGCCTTCTCCAGGTCCTCGTTCAAAGCGCGCATCCGGTCGTCCAGCGCGATCGCGCGGTGGGCGCGCTGCGGGAATTTGCCGACGTGCTCGGTTCCCTTGTGCATGGCTTTGAGCAAACTGCCCAGGCCTTCGGCGAAAGTGACATAACAAAGGCTGCAACCGAGCCGGCCCGTTTTCTTGAAATCCGTCTGGGTGAAACCGCAGACCGGGCACTTCTGCGCCGGGGCGCCTTTCTCGATTTCTTCGGCGGCGCCAATCCCGAGGAGGAGATCGGCCAGGGCAAATCCGGTCGGGTCCTGCACCCCCTTCTCTTTCGAACAGGCATCACAGAGGTTCACCTTCTGCATTTTGCCTTCGAGAATTTGGGTCAGGAAAACCGTTGCATCATTGCATTTGCAAACGTCGCACAACATCTCGCTAAGTTAGACCTCGAAAAGCCGGAAACATTCAACCCGGAACTCTTAAGCACCTTCTGCGCCGACAGTATTTTCCCGCCGAATCACGCAAAGATGGGGGTGCCGGTTTCGCGCGTCATCTCCCGGAAGCGGCCGACCATTCTCATCGTGATCGAACCGGGCTTCCCGTTTCCAATCATGCGCCCATCGGCTTTAATCACCGGGATTAATTCCGCCGCAGTGCCGGTTAAAAAGCACTCATCCGCCACGAAGACATCATGACGGGTAATGTCGGTCTCGGTAATTTTGAGACCGAGTTCCGCGGCGATATCGAACACCACCGAGCGGGTAATTCCGCGCAGCGCGCCTGCCGCAATTGGCGGAGTGAAAATCTGGCCGCGCTTGATAATGAAGACGTTGTCGGCGGTGCATTCGGCCACGTTGCCGGCGTCGTTCAACATGAGCGCTTCATCGGCTCCGGCGAGGTTCGCTTCGATCCGCGCCATGACGTTGTTCAGATAATTAAGCGACTTCACGGCCGGGTTCAGCGCGGCCGCGCTGGTCCGTCGGGTCGCGCAGGTCACGACCGTCAGGCCTCGTTCGCAAACCTCCTTCGGGTAAAGGGCGATCGTCGTCGCGATGATGATGACGCTCGGCCGTTTACATTGCGCCGGATTCAGTCCCAGGTTGCCGACACCACGCGTCACGATCTGGCGGATATAACCTTCCCGGAGGCCGTTTCGTCGAATCGTCTCGAGGAGAGCTTCGGTCATCTCGGTGCGCGAGATTGGGATTTCCAGGCAAATCGAGCGGGCCGAATCCCAAAGGCGGTCGTGATGTTCTTCCAGCCGGAAAACCCGGCCGTTGTAAAAGCGGATCCCTTCGAAAATCCCGTCGCCGTAAAGAAGGCCGTGATCGAACACGGAAACTTTGGCCTCGGATTCGGGAACAAACTTTCCGTCCAGATAAATCGTGAGTTCGCGCGCGGGGGCGGGCGCCGTTTTCTCCTGCACCGATGGCTTAACCGGAGCTTTTGCCGCCGTCTCCTTTTGTTCCGGTTCGTCAATGACCGCTCCACCACCTACCGAAGTTTTTGTTAGCACGAAAAAATCTCAGGCGGTTCGGGGGGCAATTCAAGTGGGAAAGCTATCCGGAGGCAGGTCGCTAACCGGCGGCAACTAGGCGAGCACCCCATCGGCGATGCGCAGCTGCCGGTCGCCAAGTTCGGCTAGCCGGGCGTCGTGCGTCACCACCAGCAGCGTTTTTTTTCGGCCTCGCGCCAATTCGAGCAACAAATCCATGATCGCGTCGCCGGTCTTTGAATCGAGGTTGCCGGTCGGTTCGTCGGCGAAAATGATATCGGGATCGTTGGTCAGGGCGCGGGCGATGGCGACGCGCTGCTGTTCGCCGCCGGAGAGCTCGGCCGGCAGATGGTGGAGCCGGTCCCCCAGGCCCACGTCCCCCAAAGACGCCGCGCCCGCCGCCGGATTTCGTTTTCCATTAATCATCCCGGGCAGCATGACGTTTTCGAGCGCCGTCAATTCCGGGAGCAAAAAATATCCCTGGAAGACGAAGCCCATCTTCCGGTTCCGCATCTCCGCCTGGGACGACGAACTCCCGGTGTAGAGTCGCCTTCCTTCAAATTCCACCGTGCCGGATTCGGGTCGCTCCAATCCCGCCAGGGTGTAGAGCAACGTCGTTTTCCCTGCGCCCGAAGCTCCGCAGAGAAAGACGGCTTCGCCATGGGCGACCTCGATGGAGATCCCGCGCAGGACTTCGATCCGGCGTGAGCCTATCCGAAAAGAGCGCCGCAGATCGCGCGCTATGAGTTGCGGGTCGGGCATTGCGGCTCAGCATTGGCTGAATCGGCCCCGCGCGCAATCCGATGCAAAAAGAAAAAGCCGTCCCGCAGGTGCGGGACGGCTCTCCTTAGTTAGGTGACGTTAGTTGAGTCCGAGAGATTCCAGGGTGGGCCCGTCAATGGCGGAAGTGACTGGCAGACCATGATCCTGTTGGTAATTCGCGAGAGCTTCCCGGGTGGCGGGACCGATCAATCCATCCACCTCACTCCGATAGTAGCCCTGCTCCTGAAGCGCGCTCTGGACATTGGCGATGACCTGGCCCGGATCCAGATTGTTGTATCCGTAGATCGGCTCGTCGTAGGCGTAGGTGCTGTAATAAGGATCGTAGCCGTACGCCGGATACCAGTAGTTGTTATCCCAGTAATAATAGCCCCCGCCAAAAAGCGCGATCCGGCTGAAGTGGCTCGACCACCAATGGCGATCATGGTGGCGGCGGTCATGATGACGGCGCGCCTGCTCGAAGGTAAACGTGCCCGAGGTGTTGTTACTGTTCTGCCAGTTCCGGTTTTGGTTCGTTCGGTTCTGCCAATCGCGATTTCGCACGTTGGTGTTCGACTGCGCCGTGGTGGTCGAGCTCTTGGGCGGCATCGGACGTCTCGTCGTCCGCCAATCAGTGTTCGGGGCCGTCACGTCCGATTTAGTCAGGTTGGGGGATCGCGGCGCATCCTGGTTCGGCAACCTGGCCGGCGGATTATTCGGCACCCGGGTGCGCGCCTGAACATTGGG